>NZ_QQPQ01000025.1 GCF_003346715.1 Oceanispirochaeta sp. M1 | reverse complement strand
AACTATATGATTATGTAAATTGGTATAATAATAAAAGGATTCATGGGTCTCTGGGGTATTTAACACCAGTGGAATACAAAACTTTGATGTCCGAGAAAATAGTGTCCTAAAAGGGGTTGCCGATCCATAATGCCTGATGGAACTTAGCATCCGTTAAAACATCTACATAATTTGCAAATCCTACAAACTCTGGTATTGAACCAGAAAAAATATAGTGCAGGGAATAATTTAATACCGTCATAAGCGGAACAAATGCAGTAATAGCCATTACGGCAAGTGCGGGTATTAAAAACAGCCATGCTTTATTGTCATAATTCATTTATATTCCTCCATAATAAATGCTGGTTTTTATCTTTTTCTGAAATCAACTCTCTTTCCTTCATTGAAAAATTTAATTTCATCCTGCTTAAAATGGAGCCATGAGGTATCACCCTCTTTGATTGTCAAAGACTCTTCAGCGCGGCTTTTTATATTTATTTCTCCAAATGTTGTGGTGACAATCTGGTACGCTCCATTGTCTTCTACCAGCTTTACTTTCCCTGAGATACAATCACTCTTTTCTGATATATATGTGCTGATGTATTCAGGTCGAATACCGAGAGTAAAATCATCTCCCATTTTAAGAAGCTGCTTCGAAATTTTTTCCGGTATTTTTATAGAGCTCCCATTAAAAATGGCTTCTCCATCTTGATTCAATTTGACATCAAACAGGTTCATACCCGGACTTCCGATGAAATATCCGACAAAGGTACTTTCCGGATTTTCATGAAGCTCTTTTGGAGAAGCATTCTGACTGATATGCCCCACCTCCATGACAGTCACTTCTTCTGCAAATGTAAGTGCCTCATGCTGATCATGTGTTACATAAATCATCGTGAAGTTTAACTCTTTTTGTATCTGCTTTAATTTGCGCCTGAGACCCCACTGTGCTTTTGGATCAATAACTGTCAGCGGTTCATCAAGAAGTACTGCTGCGGTGTTTGGTCTGACAATTCCCCGTCCTAAAGAAACTTTTTGCTTATCCGCAGGAGTCAGTTTTGTAACTGAAAGGTTCAGCAAATTGGTAATTTCAAGAATCTCTGCAACTTCATAAACCCGTTTTTTGATTTTCGTTGAATCAATGCCATCATTTTGAAGTGGAAATGCAATATTTCCATAGACATTCATTGATTCATATACCACGGGAAACTGGAAAACCTGAGCGATATGCCTTTCCCTGGCAGTAAGTTGAGTCACATCCTGACCGTCAAATAAGACCTGCCCTCTAGTGGGGACGAGAAGACCGGAAATTATTTCCAATAAAGTGGTCTTACCACAACCTGAGGGTCCTAGCAGCGCAACTGCAGATCCATTCTGGTAGGTAATATTGATGTCTTCCACCGCGTATTTAGGATTATCAGTTTTTCCTTCTGCGAGCTCATAACTGTGCCATATATCTCTTAATTCTATCGTAGCCATATTTTTATTTATCCCTCCCTATCATTCAGACCAGGTTTTAGCGCTCAATTCATGTGTATTTTTATCAAAAAGATAAAATCGTTCGGGATCTACATAAATTTTTATGGCTTCACCGATATCATAAGAAATAATATCTTGTACTAGTGAGATAATATTTTTTCCGCCATGCTCAATATGAATTTCCGTATCCGATCCAACAGCCTCAGTAAGCTCTACAAATCCGTCAATTTCCACGAATGAATCTTTTTTACGAGTCAACGAAATATCATGAGCATGAATACCGAGATAATAAGAATCGTTTGGTAATTTATTATGTATTTTACTTACATCAATTTTGAATTCCTCAGTAACTTTTATATACTGACGACCGTTCTCATCTACTTTTTTTCCCTCTAAAATATTCATGGTAGGATTGCTGAAATATTCACCCACCTCAAGATATTTAGGATTTTTATAGACTTCTTTCACGGGGCCGTATTGCATTATTTTGCCTTCATGTACGAAGCCCACATGTGAAGCCATTCCCATGGCATCAATCGGTTCAGGAGTGGCATAGATGATTGATCCGCCTTTTTTGCCGAAGATCAGTTTTAACTCACCCCGAAGCTCTTCTCTAAGCTTGTAGTCAAGATTTGCCAAAGGCTCATCCAGAAATACGTACTTTGTTCCTTTGGCAAGAGCCCTGGCAAGTGCTGTACGTTGCTGCTGGCCACCACTGATCTGTTCTGGTAAATGATCAAGAATATGACTGATTCCCAATAGTTCAGCATTGGCTCTTACCCGTTCATCTATTTCCTTTTCAGTATATTTGATCTTTGATACACGGAGAGGAGAAGCAATATTTTCATAAATGGTAAAAGAGGGATAGTTAACAAACTGCTGATATACCATTGCGATATTTCGCTGCTGAACAGACATATTTGTGACATCCACTCCGTCATAATAGATTTTTCCACTTGTTGGCTTTTCTATTCCAGCAATAATCTTTAATAAAGTTGTTTTACCAGATCCTGTCGGGGCTAATAAAACGGAAAAATCGCCATCATTTACGACCAGGTTAACGTTATCCAAAATGTTATAACCCTGGTGCGTCTTGGTCACATTTTCAACTGTAATTCCCATAAACAGTTATTTCCTTTTATTGTTTATTTTGGTTTTTTATTAAATAAATTATCCCATGGAATTTTCGAGTTGCCATTGTACTATAAAGTTGAATGAGAGGACTTTTTCATCGAATTATTATGTTCAAAATCGAAAGAATGGTAACATTTTGTGATTATTGCCAAATGTTTCCATTCTTTTTATATATTTGTTCTCATATATATTTGTTATCCGTTTTAATACATTATATTTAAATTTTGTACTTTACTAATTTGCCCAAATTTATCCCTGAAAAAGTGTGATAATTTGCATATATGCATAATCAGAATAGGAGTGAGAACATCTTTGAGGAGTTAATAGATTAAGGATGTATAATAATGGAAGCAGATAGGAATCTTATCTGCTTATTAAAATCTGAAGAGTTGTCATCAGGGTTATTGCACATAGGCATGGATCCTTGACAATAAATTGGGATAGAGTAATCCAGTTTTTTCCTTATGATTCTCAGTCGGAGTGTATTTGTGAACTTTATTATTCAAGGTATAAGAACAGGCAAGCCGTGTATGTCGGAAACGGCAAGGCATGCTTGAAACGCATCAGTTATCTGCAGTAACAGAATTTCTTTACAGTTAGGGGCTCAGTGTTACCAGCTCTTCATTTTTTTCTATATAGTCTTCATATTGTTTTCTATAAGCAGCTGGAGTTACTCCCAAATGTTTCTTAAAGACCTTAATGAAATAACCGCAATCATCAAATCCAAGATCTAGTGATATATTGATTATCGGCTCAAAAGTAGTCTTGAGAATTTCCTGTGCTGCAGCTACTTTCGTTTTATTAACATAGTTTGAAAAATTAAATCCTGTCTCCCTTTTAAATAATTTGCTGAAATAGCTGGAACTGATGTTACATTTTGAAGCCATATCTTCCTGGTATATTTTCTTCTCGTAGTTTTCACTAATGTAATTGAGAGCTGGTGTTAATAAGCTGAACTTTTGAGCTTTAAGAACTTCTTTTTCATGCATTATTTTTTCATTCTTTACTACAATTTCATTATGAGTCTCAATCATATTATCTTGCCCATCCCTGGGGTAATAAAGGTGTATGTTATGATGCAAATCGCTTAATGGCTTATGCTCATTTAATTGGTTTTCAACTAATAGCTGCTTAACTTCATATAAGGATGTTTTTAATACCGCCTCACCTACAATATAGTTAGTTAAATGATGCATCATCTGCGCGATCGCCTCTATTTTATCTATTGGCATCACTAATAATTTCTCATAAGAATCTCTTAGGGCTTGTGAATCATTATGATCAAGCTGATCACGTTTACTAACAATATGCTCTAATCGTTGATTATTCTCTTCATTCTCCAAACGAATCTGCCCAGCCATTAAGGCACCAAGATACTGGCCATCAACGACAATTGGTACGGCAAAATCCACTATTCCATAATGACAAAGGTATATGTAGGGTTTATTAATCCTTGTGGCCTCTAATCCCCCTCGGGAATCACATTTTTCACAAGATTCATTTAGTTCATGATTTTGACGAATAGAGCTACAGAACTCACTGCAATTGCTATGTCTTGTAATAGGATGACCCTTATAGTCAATTGTTATTACTGCCATATCTGTTGCTTTTGCAATATCGTCTTGAATTTTCTGGAAAATATCTACATTGATAATATAATCTAACTGATGTAATTTCGTTCTCATTACACACCTCATAATTGATAATTAAACATCCGTGTATTCATACATATCAATCATTCAAGATAATAAATGAAATCCAAAACTTTATACTTATTCACGGGAAGTTCAAAACAAATAGTTGACTAATTAAAGAAATGATAATTGATACTACACTCAGTTTAAGATATCCGTCAACAATTTATATTTTGGGTATTTCATTCAGGAATCCTTATCATTAGCCTTCTGTAATCCTGCAACTATTTATCTCTAAAATGATTTAAGTTATTTCCCATTCTGCCAGTGAATATAAATCATATACCCCAATCCATGAAGAAATAAATATGGTCAAATTCTTGGTATATAACATTTTAAAGATAAATAAAATGAGAGATTATCTGAATCGACTGGTTATCAACAGTCTACATACGATACTTTTTTATTTGACAGTTACAACCTTAAACTGTTACATGAACAACTCTAAAAAACAGGGAAGGCCATTAGATTCCGATTGATCTCGATGTCTTTTCCAATGGATAATTCCAGAATAAAACAGGACCGTCCCCCGGTCAAACATATAAAGTGAGAATGTATATGTTCCCATTTCAGTTATATTAAAACTGTTTATTGCATACTAAAACAGGCCAAATCTGCAGTCCTGAACAGAACAGTTCATTAGGGAACGACAGATTACATTAAATGATACTAGAGAGTTTATGGGAACTTAACACACGACATCAAGTACTACTGTATACCCTAAGACCATATTTAGGAAAGATCAGAAAATTACCTGGATAATCAAGGTTTTTAAGATCATCAATATAAGCCGCAAAATCATACTCACACTCCCTGTCTTCAAAACAGACAGTATCAGCAATATGAATTATTCCGTATCGTGCCAAGCGGGAAAAATCCTTACCCGGCATACTCACTGCACCGAAGTTTTTTATCAGCTTATCTTTGAAAGTCATAGAAAATCGAAGATGTGTATGCCCACAGACAATTTTATCAGCCTTAATATTTGATAATTCAGATTCAAGGAAAGCACTCGTACTCTCCTGTAGAATTGCATGTGAATGAGAATACGGTGTTCCATGACAGAAATTAAAGAGCTGTGAAGCATACTCTTTTTCAGTTGAGACCGGCTTAGACAGCAGCTCTTTCTCAATGCGGGAATTTATTCTGTCCCGGGCCCAGAGTCCCATATCTTTCAGTATTTTTTCCAAATCACTGACGGGTTCAAAATCAGGTAATTCCGCCAACCAGTCATCAGAGTTTCCTTTTATCCAGACATCAGGATTCATATCCGACAACAGCTCAAAGACCTCTTTCGGCCGGGGTCCGGTCATAATCAGATCTCCCAGAAAAACAATCTTATCAACAGCCTCATGTTTAAGAGATTCAGCAATTTTCTCAAGAGCAGAAAGATTACCATGAATATCTGAGATTACAGCAATCTTCATTCTATTTATCTGTCAGCCCGTGGAGTTGTTTAAAGCAGGTTCTAAATATCCTGGAACAAACATAAACATTCCTCCAGTAGCCGAAATGAAAGTATGAGTACCGGGCATATTTCTCAACCTCCATAATGACTCCGAGATAGCCCAGCATAAGGGCATAGCGGATCTCTTCCTCCCTACTCGTACCGATAGGTTGATCAGAGACTGCATTATACAGAGCTCTCATTTCGGTCTTATGTTCAAGAGACATATTATTAAAATCCAGACAGACAAAATCTGCGATATGGTCACCCCAGAGACATCGTTCAGGATCTATCCAGGCAAGATCAACAGCGCCTTCTTTCTTCTGACACATTATATTTGCCGGCCATATATCAAAATTGATTAAACGACAGTCAACTTTCTCAAGAATCTCTCTATTAAGATTGATAAACCAAAGCAGTTTCTTTGCACGGCGTGTATTCTTCCCCAGATTCCGGCAGTCTTCGATCAGACTGGTAACCATTGCATGCAAAGCCAGATGCCAGTTGTCATGAAGACCGGTCTGCCTGTATCCAAATTGATCCCCTTTGACAGAATGCAGCTGTGCGGCCATGGCTGTCAATTTCTTATGTGCATCCTTTTTTTGATCATCACTTAGGTCAGCCTGATCAATCTGCGTGCCCTGTAGCCGCTCCATTATAAAAAACGGTGTAGCTACAATGTCACAGCTGAAGTCTGAATAATAGACTTCAGGAACTCGAATACCGGCCTTATCTCTCATCAGGGTGTAATAATAGACTTCCTGAGACATAATATTCTTTTCATAACTAAGGATACCGTCATTATCGATAGGAGCTATTTTCAGAGCGTAGGCTTTTCCTTCTGCATCTGCGGCATAAACACTGTTAAACTCACCATTGCCCAGATGTGAAATATCACGGGCACCCATAATACCGGCTTTTTCAAAAAGAGAAACAATTGTTTTGTTGTCGAGTTCATATTTGGTATTACTTTTCATACAAATATCTATAGCCTAAATGACATCAAGCCATTCAGGAACATCCATGCCTGCATCTCTTAAAATAGCTTCACAATGACCTATATGATACTGCAGGTGTCCTATCTGCATAAAGACAACATCCAGCCCCGATATTTTATGTACCAGGACAGATTCCATCAGCAGCTGTTCAGAACTGTATCGATTGAAATAGTAAGCAGCCAATTCTTCAGCTTCATTCAGGACCTGAGTGATCTGATCCTTTGTCAGCTGATTTTCAGGTTTTTTCTCCAGTTCCGGATAGACATTCAAATCTTCATAAGGTTCAGAAAATTCTTCAGTATCGGTCCTTAACCAGAATAGGGAACCCGAAATGGCATGGAGAATCTGCTGCCAAAAGACATAACCGCCTTTTTCTTCATTCCAGATTGTATCAGGAGTTCTTTCAATTAGATTCTCAAGCATCTCAAAACATAGAAACAACTGTCTTCTTGCAACACCGTTTAAATCCATAACAATTCCTTATTATGTGTGTTCTTAATTATTCCACTCATATAGAACATTATAACCCTATAATAAAAAAACGAAGAACTCTTTTAATAATAATCTACCAGCCCTCACTGAACAAAACCATGGTCATATTAATAGGCCGCTACAACTCAAGGGTAACATCGTTAAGTAAGGATTTTAGATCTTTTTTTCCGGATATCAGGGGTTATCCTTTTTGGCAACTATAAAACTATTGGTCGATGATTCATGCAGATTATCACATATTATGATTGAAAATCCGCAGGACTCCATTCTTCCTCTTAGTTCTTCAAGGCTGTATTGTCTGTAGAAAGGAATAATCCCTGTCTTACTGAGTATATGAAAAAACATTGAAGCCAATCTTCCAGAGCCTTTTCCGCTGTCTGTCACTGAAATGAACTGTCCTCCGGGTTTCAATAATCCATGGATTCGATTTAGTGAATCATCAATGCCCTCAATTAAATGAAGAATATTGAAGCCCGTAATAACATTGAAAGATTCGTCAATCAATTTACTGTCAAAAAGTTCTGACACAGTAAAACCAACATTTGTAATATTTTTGTCCTGTGCCTTATGACTGGCGATCTCAATCATCTTTTCAGATATATCAATTGCAGAAACGTTGTTTACATAAGCGGCTAATTCAATCGAAGCGGTTCCCGGACCACAGGCAAAATCCAAAAGGACATCTTCCCGGTTCAGGTATTTAATTGTTCTCTCAATGGTCAGCTTATAGTCCTGGTCATTTCCTGAATCATCCTGCTTAGCATAGTTTTCAGCTATTCTATTCCAGAACTTTTTCGCATCAGCCATTCACCCCTCCCCTTCTGCCCTCTTCTATACATCAATGATGCCTTTAGTTTTGGCTAATCCCACAGAACAAAGTTAATCATCCTGCCGGGGCCATGACCATGCAGTTCTTTGCCTATTCTATAAAAACTTTCTCATAATGTTCTGGAATCTTGTATTGCTTATGGGGTGGTGACTCAATAATTCTCCGTTGTAAATGAGTGCAAAAGTACCAAAAGGACTTGGATTCAATTGAGCTGCCTCGTGTCCGGATAGCTCAACGACCTGAGGATGAAAACCCATATTCTCAGCCGTTTCTACCATCGCCAGGACATTCTTCTCTGTGTATGGACACTGAGGTGAGCGGAGGATAAAAAGTCCATCAATATAATCCTGCAAAGAATTTTCAAGAAATCTTGGGTTGTGTGGAGAGGCTCTGAATTGTAATCCCAACAATTCAAAATCAGGTTTCCTCTGATCAAGTACAGCAAATCCATTCCTCACAAAGATATCCTTTTTTGCCATGAACGAACCTTTTCGAGTTACGACAGCAACACCATCCTTTTTGAGTTCTTCGGCATCCTTGATACAACTTTCTATGAGTCGGCTGCCATAACCGTGTTCCTTGTATTCCTTCTTGAAACCAACAAACAGACAGTGAATAAACATAAAATTATCAGCTGCTACTGGACGATGTGCATATTCTCCTGCAATGTATTCGATCATTCCCTGACTGCCGTTCTTCTGTGACATTAAAATATTGATCCTAAGGCCTTTCGGATAGTATTCCTTATACCAGGCTGCTTTCCAGAGCATCTCTTTATGTTTATTGGCGTCTTTGTATCCACAGAAACCGTAATCCAGAATATTTTCAGGATTTAGAGAGATTATTTCCATTTGCTCAGTCTCTGGAATATTACTCATATTCTGTGCTCCTATCATTGTGAAGGGCATACTATATTCGATCTATATATAGATGGCATATCGCATCTTATAACATCTCGAAATATGATTTATAAGAATTCAGCAGGGAATTACCAATCCTGGATTTACCAAAATTACGATAAAAAAATCCTAAAAACCCTGGAGACTTTACATCACTCAATATAATTCGGTGTTGTACCATTGCATGACTTGCATGAAACTCATCTAAACAATGGGACTTTACATTTATCATCCCCCCGGCCTGATAATCTTCATCATATTCTACAATGATGCTTTCATTTGAAATCGTTTTCTTAATATTGCTTCGTCTCATCAGGCCTTCATTTGTTTTTAATACGACAGAATCAATCCCCTCTTCTATAAGCTCAACACTTGTCAATCCGGGCATCAATCGAACAATATCAGTATAAAATTTTCCCGGGTCACTATAGGATTCCCCGATTTTCTGAATATCACAATTAATACTGTTTTTATTTTCAAACCAAACCGACATTGCAATCTCCTCAAAAAAATCTGGATATAAGACTTAAAGTAAGGCTCTATTCCCAATTTTAAATCAGTTGAATAAAATATTCCAAGGATTATCAACTTGTTAAAACTCTGCATTGCAATACTGCCTGAACAGTTCTATTAGAAAAAATCACCCAGACCTTGCAAGCTGGTCTTTTCACTGAGATAATACCGTTATGAAAAAACCTGTTGTGTCTATTGCATCCTGTGATACTTACGATGCTGACCTTATATACAAGACATTAAACAAAATTATTCCCGGGACAGATTTCCCTGAGATCAATGGTAAAAAAGTCCTTTTAAAACCCAATATGCTATCAGGTTCTGAGCCGGATAAAGCGGTTACCACACATCCTGAATTTGTCCGGGCTGTTGTTCGTATAATGAAAGAGAAAGGTGCCGCTGAAATATATGTTGGAGATTCTCCCGGTGTCGGATCACCCGATGCGGCTGGAAAGAAATGCGGCCTTAAAGAAGCTGCGGAATCAGAAGGAGCTACATGGGCTACTTTTTCAAAAGACATTCCGGTTCCCTGTCCAGATGGACGGAAGCAGAAACAATTTTATCTGGCAGAGATATCTCAACAAGTTGATCTGATAATAAGCCTCCCTAAGATGAAGACCCATGAGATGATGTACTTCACTGGTGCGGTAAAGAATCTTTTTGGGTTGATTCCCGGACTGAAAAAGTCCCGCTTCCATTTTAATTTTCCCGAAAAAGAGGATTTTGCATCAATGATTGTAGATCTTCTTGATACTGTAAAACCGGTGTATGCCCTCATGGACGGAATTGTCTCCATGGAGGGACCCGGGCCGGGGAGCGGTTATCCCCGTCAAACCGGTCTTGTTTTTGCCTCATCCAATGCAGCAGCTCTGGACTGGTCTGCTGCTCAGATTATGGGCTACAAAGTTGATGAAATCCCAATTTTCAAGGAGATCCTGAACAGAGGAGTCTGGCTGCATCCTGATATGGAAATTGAATATCCTGTGCTGAATCCTGAAGATCTGGTAATAAAGGATTTTAAGAGAGTTCATATTATTAAGGACAATGGCTTTTTTAAAAATGCAGTCCCGGATGTTATTTTTCATACAATAAGGAACATGTATGTGCCCAGACCGGTATTCAAGGCTTCTCCCTGCATAGTCTGCAGAAAATGTATTGAGATATGTCCGGCGGATGCCTTGAAGTCTGTTGATGGTGCTGGAAAAGATTCAAAAGGCAAAAAAATAGATATCAACTATAAGGACTGCATCCGCTGCTATTGCTGTCATGAGGTATGTCCTGTGGATTCCATAGCTGTAAAAAGAAGGCTGTTTTGAAAAGCAGTTTTAATGAGCTGTTGAGCAGGTTCTGCGACAGCGACTGTGACCGCTTCAAATTTATCACCACTCTTCTCGAATGGAAGGATATACCCTTTGATATTCTTCCCGGAGGGGGAAACCATATCCTGGTTCACCCCAGACACCACAAGGGTTTCTTACCCGACCGCTGTCGTAAAATACTGACAGCCCACTACGACAGGGTTCCAGGCACCCCCGGTGCTAATGATAACAGCGCAGCCGTTTTTATGCTTCTGAAGCATATTGATCTGCTTCAGTCTGCGGAGTATCCCCACAACACCCTTGTATTGTTTACAGATAGTGAGGAGCTGCTTGAAGGGGACTCCATCAAATCTCAGGGAGCCTGGCAGCTGGCGGAGTTATGGCCTGAGGAACAGAGACATAAGGACCTTTTTTTTGTATTTGATATGTGCGGCATAGGGGAAACCCTTATCTGGGGAAGAACTGCAGCCAAGCTTCCGGGTATCAATATGGAACATATAAATGGGATCTATGACTCTCTTAAGGATCTGCTTTACCGCTTCAGCCGGCAGGAGGAGATGAATATCAATGATCTTTTCTCTGATGACCTGGGATTTCTGCTCCAGGGACTGACTGCATTGCAGATTTCCATGCTCCCCTGGAAAGAGGCAAATGAGTGGAAGAAATATCTCTCGGAACGGGAAAAATCCAGCCTTAAGATGCCGGACAAGGTTGATGATCTTAAAAAATCGATGAAATACCTTCCGCCAAGCTGGAGAAATAACCACAGTGCAGAGGACAGGATCTCCACACTGGATGATAAGGCCTTCAAGGTAATGGAATCCTTCTTAAGAGAACTGTCCCGTTATCAGATTCCTCTGCTGCTATAATCTTATTTAAGAGAGAAAGGTTCCAATTTCTCTTACTATTCCCTGTATATGATCAGGATTTGTTCCACAGCAGCCACCGACTATTCTGACACCCGCTTTGAGCAATGCCGGTACATGGGTGGCATATTCTTCTGCGCCCATGGGATAAACAACTTTATTATTTTCAAGGATCGGAAGTCCCGCATTGGCCTTGATCCATACAGGCAGAGAAGTATTCTGACAGATAATATCCGCCAGCGCTACATATTGATCAATTCCGGCTCCGCAATTTGCCCCGACAGCGGCAGCGCCCAGCTCAGTGAGGACAGGAATAACATCCTGAGGAGAATGCCCCATAATAGTACGGAATGAACCATCAGCCATCCTGTCATATGTCAGTGTCACAGCCACAGGAAGACCAGATGTCACTGCACCTTTCAATGCTGCAGAGACTTCAATGAGGTCCGTAAACGTTTCGAGAAGAAGGATATCGGCACCGCCCTCTTTAAGAGCTGCAGCCTGCCGGGCAAAAGATTCTTCAACCTCGTCTTCTGAAACCTCACCCATAAAAACCATTTTTCCACAGGGGCCCATATCACCAGCTGTAAGATATGATTTACCAGAGGCTGCTGCAGTAAGTCTGGCAGCTTCTTTATTGATAAGGTCTGCCTTTTCCTCTAAACCGTATTGCGCCAGTTTGATAGAGGAGCCACCGAAACTGTTGGTAAGAATAATGCGGCTTCCTGCCTCGGCATAGGAGGCAGCTACGGATTTTACGACATCAGGAGAATCAAGGTTCATGAGTTCGGGAGAATCCCCCTGCTCCAACCCGGCTTTAAGGAGCTCTGTACCCCATGCTCCGTCTGCTGCTACAGGCTGTTTGACATATGTGTTCCATTGTTCTGATGTCATAGTATCTCCCTTTCTCTACATTAAAAGAATTATACTCTGAATAGAGGCGTATGTGAAATCGCTTTTGTTTGAGTTTTTTGCATAGTCCGCCTTGCAAAAAGGCTAAAAAGATAGGATGCTTCGTTTCAAGAAAGATTTACAGGAGGTCCTATGTCAGCATCCGTATGGTTCTGGACAGCTTTTCTATCCATACTACCTATTTCCGAGCTTAGAGGAGCCATTCCCTACGCCATGACACAGGGAATTCCATTCTATGTAGCATGGCCTCTCTGCGTTGCTCTGAATGCTCTGGTTGCACCTCTGGTGTATATCTTTCTTGTATCTTTTCATAAAATCTTTTATAAATGGTCCTTCTATGCCGGTCTCTTTGACAAGATTATTGAAAAGGCACGGCATAAGCTGCATGACAAGGTAGAAAAATACGGTTATCTGGGTGTGACACTTTTTGTTGCCATCCCCCTACCCATAACCGGAGCCTATACGGGAACTCTGGGAGCCTGGATTCTGGGACTATCCAAGAGAAAAACCGCATTGGCTGTACTCATCGGTGTGATGATCTCAGGAACTATCGTGACAAGCATTATGCTTTTCGGTCATGGTGCCTTTGATTTATTCATAAAAGATGTACATTAAGTAACTGTATAAAAACTGATAAGAATATAATCCCGAGGTTTTCCTGAAGTGAATTTGAACTCAATGCAATTAAATCCAGAACAGAAACTGGCTGTTGATACTCTAAACGGCGCTCTTTTGATTATCGCCGGTGCAGGCAGCGGTAAGACCGGTGTCATTACAACCCGTATTGCCAATATGCTGAATCACGGCATCCCCCAGTCCAATATTCTGGCCCTGACTTTTACCAATAAAGCCGCAAGAGAGATGGAAGAACGTGTAAAAAAACTGACAGGGAAAAAACTTTCAAACCTCACCCTCTCTACGTTCCATGCCTTCGGTGTGAAAATTCTCAGAGAAAATTTTGCGGAGATGGGATTCCGTCCCAATTTTTCAATCTACGATACAAATGACAAGATTTCCTGTCTTAAGGAAGCCGCAAGAGAGTTGAAGCTGAAATACGAGGCTCCCGAGCTTATGGAACTGGGAAATCTCATCTCATCCATCAAGACAGAGCGGATTCCATGGGACAACACCAACGATCAGCATAAGCCTCTCTATAAAGAGTATGAAGAGCATATGAGAATCTACAATGCCGTGGACTTTGACGATCTGATCACTCTGCCGATAAAGCTGCTTGAAGAGCGGGAAGATATCCTTGAGAAATATCAAAACAGATTCCGCTATATCATGGTAGATGAGTTTCAGGACACATCTCAAATTCAATATAGAATGCTCCATATCCTTGCAATAAAATACAAAAATATCTGCTGTGTAGGAGATGACGATCAGTCTATCTACTCCTGGCGCGGTGCCAACTATGGAAACATCCTGAAATTTGAAGAGGACTTCCCTGGAGTTCTTGAGATTAAACTGGAAAGAAACTACCGCTCAACAGGAACCATTTTGAAAGCCGCCAATGCGGTTATTGCCAACAATACAAATAGAAAACTCAAGGAGCTCTGGACTGAGCTCTCCCATAATGAGATGACCATCAAACACTGCCTACCTGAAGATGACAGAGAAGAAGGTGAGTTTATCGCCTCTACCATTGCCAGTATTAGAATGCAGGATCAGATGAAATACGATCAGTTCGGTATTCTGATCAGAACAAACAGTCTCAGTAAGGCCGTGGAAGATGCTCTTCTGACACACAATATTCCCTACTCCATGAGCGGTGGAACCAGCTTTTTTCAAAGAACTGAAATCAGAGATATAATCTCCTACCTCAGGGTTATCAATAATCCCGACGATGATGTTAATCTGATGCGTATTATCAACACTCCCAGGCGGGGTGTGGGTAAGAAGGCCCTGGAAACTCTGGTGAATATTTCACAGGATAGGGGTGAATCACTCTATTCTTCTTTAACAGCATTAATGTTTTCGGCTGACTCAGGAATTTCAACACAGCTCAAGGCCGGGCTCGGTGAGTTTATGGAAGTTATAGAAGACTTTAAAGACCGCTTTTCAGAGACAAAAGCCCTGGCTGCAACCACTCAGGAACTTGTTGAAGAGATAAATTACTGGGAATACCTCCTCCATGAGCACTCCAATAATGATAAAGTCGCAAAATGGAAGTATGACAATGTCACTATGTTTATCGAGTTTATGTCCCGCTGGGAAAAGAATCCTGACAACCTCAATCCCTCACTGCAGAAATATCTGAACAGAATAACTCTGGTGACCAGAGACGAATTAGATGATGAGGATGCAGGAAAAGTTAATCTTATGACCATCCATGCATCCAAGGGACTTGAGTTTGATGTTGTGTTCCTTGCAGGAGTAGAGAGAGATATTATCCCTCATGCTCGTGCGGTGGCAGAAGATCCTGAAAATATAGAAGAAGAGAGACGTCTCTTTTATGTAGCCATTACAAGAGCCAGAAAAAAACTTTTTATTACATCCTGTATGAAAAGAAAACAGATGCGGGAAATGATTGACTCAGGGCCCTCCCCCTTTCTTGAAGAGATTCCCAAAGAACTTCTGGAAGAGATGGAGCTTGAAGTGGAAGTAGAAGATGCGGATGAGGCAAAAAAATACTTTGCCCGTATGCCCTGGAAATAATTAATGATAGACAGCAAAGGTAAACGCATAAGCTCCGCCCGTGTGGAACGTTCTTTATTCATATCTCTGATTGCAGGCGGTATGGGTTCCGTCTGGTTTATCTTCTGTCAGCCCCAGCAGATTCTCACTGTAATGATTAGAAACTATCTGCATGCAAGTGATCAGCAGCTGGGAACATTTGTGGCTATCCTTAACATGGCAGGGGTCTTCCATCTGGGAGCCATCTACCTCTATTCAAAGACAAAACGAATCAAACCTGTCTGGATAATAACCACAACCCTCTCCCGATCCTCAGCATTTTTCATTGCCGCCGCAGCACTCTATGTTTATATGGGAGGGGATAAAAATACCGCCCTCTGGATTGTAATGGGAGTATCTCTTGTATTCTCCTATATGCTGGGAAACATTTCCGGTTCCGGCTGGTGGACATGGATCTCTGCTCTTATTCCTGAGAAGACGAGATCATCCTACTTTGGAAAACGCTCCAGCCTGGCTCAGATGATGAACATCATTTTCTTTTTCTCGGCAACATGGCTTCTGGATATCTTTTCCAGTGATATTTTTCTGATATATGCGCTGATCTATCTTGTTATAGGGGTTCTTGGAGTCGCAGATATTCTTCTTCACCTGGCAGTCCCGGAGCCCGTACACGCCCATGAACGGCAGCCTTTTTCCAGGAATCTTCTTCTGGAACCAGTGAGAAACAAGGAGTTTCTCTGTTTTGCTGTACTTACCGGTTTTTCAGTGCTGAGCATCTTTGTAGCAGCTCCCTTTCTGGCGCCCCATATTACAAGCCCTGAGACTGTGGGTGCTCCTAATATCTGGCTGGGTATTATGTTCTTTATCTCACAGCTTACCTGGATGTTCATTGCACCATTCTGGGGAATGCTGATGGACCGCATGGGTCAGAAGCCTATTGTTCTTCTGGGACTGCTTCATCCATTCTGTTACCCTCTATATCTTCTTCTCACTCCCCATAACTATGAAATTTTTCTTCCTATTATTGCCATATGGACTGGAATCTTTGCTCCGGCATTCTGGGAAGGAATAACTCAGATGATGCTGGCACAGGTTCCTTCAAAAAACAGAACTGCCTATGTTGCCTGGTACTGGGCACTCCTTGGAATGATCGGTTCACTGGGTAACCTCCTTGGAGGGTTTCTCATGGAACATACAGGCAGCCTGACCATAACTATAGCTGCTACTCTTTTACTGACCTTTTTGAGCTTTCTTGTATTCGGCAGCCTGAAGGTTACGGCCACTGCCAGACTGGACCATGTTGTTTCTCTGATCACCACACCTTCGGTCTACAGGACCTATTCACAGCTCTCTGTTCTCTCAGGAACGGTTCGGCCTGATAAGGTGCACAAAGCATTAAAGGATGTAAAGAACAAATCCGGAGTCCTGGCATTTGATGAAGTCTGCAGCCGTCTGGAAGATCCTGACCGGGCTGTCCGGGAGGAAGCCGCCGGAGCTATGGGAAGGATAGGCACAGAAGCGGCCAGGGACATACTCATAGCACAGCTGAACAATCCCGACTCCCTTGTTCGTCCCGAAGCTGCAGCGGCACTGGGTCTAATGCAGGATTTATCAGCCATACCTCCCCTTATTGATGCCCTGTACACAGGAGATGAAGAGGTTCAGGAAGAGGCCGCCTTATCTCTTGGAAAACTGAAGAGTGAAGAATCCGTCAAGGCCCTTAAGCAAATCATAGAAGAAGACCGTTCTCAGCGGGTCAAGGTATCCAGTGTTGAAGGTATTGTTCACCAGAACCGCCTTGAGGCTGTGGAAGAGATTATGAAGCTTTGGGAGCAGACCAGTAATAAGATACTGAAAACCCAGCTTTCCATATCTCTGGGGAACCTGATAGGGAATCCCGGAGGATTCTACCGCTGTGTTACAGGGACTCAGGAGAACAGAGATTCGGCCATTGCCAATCTGTTCAAAGATATTTTTAACAGTCTCAAGAAGTTTGAAATCATGGATTCAGGATATGTCAGCCATATTATCAAAGAGAGTCTTCCTGCAGTGGAAGAGAGCTTTACAGCACGCGACTTCCCTGAAAGCTTCAGCACTATGTATACAATCATACTGAACCTGATATTCCGTAAACTGGAAATGATGGGATATGAGGGAGATGCTGAAAATGCCGGATGTTATCTGAAAGAGAAAGACAGCCTCCTCTTTCTGGGTTTTCATCTCTACTCCCGTCTTGAACAGCTGCGAATAGAAAAATTGTGCGAGCCTCAACCCACTGATATCCTGCTGGGAGTCTATTTCCTCAAGTCATACTGTAAGAGAGAAACTCAGCGCGGCAGATAGAGAGAAAATCCTTCTGCCATCAAACTTATTGAAATATCAGATATCCTCAATATTATAGGGGGTCACCTGGTATACATAGTAGTTGAGCCAGTTACTGAAAAGCAGGTTGGCATGACTGCGCCAGCTTACAGCAGGTGGAAGCTCAGGATTATCATCGGGGAAATAATTTCTTGGCACTATCGGTTCCATACCCTTGGCGAGATCCCGTTCATACTCTTCTTTTAAGGTGAGAGGATCGTATTCGGAATGTCCGGTTACAAAGATATTTTTTCCCTCGTTACTTGTGACAATATAGATTCCCGCTTCTTCTGATTCGGAAACTATATTCAAACCGGGGATATTTTCGATATCCTCTCGTCTCACTTCTGTGTGTCTGGAATGGGGAGCAAGAAAATTGTCATCGAACCCTCTGACCAGAGGGACTTTTCTATCATTTACATTGTGACAGAAGACTCCGGACATTTTTGTCTTGATAGGATGTTTTTTTACTCCGTGATGATAATAAAGACCGGCCTGTGCACCCCAGCAGATATGCAGGGTTGAAGTAACATTAGTCTTTGACCATTCAAGGATACTGACAATCTCATCCCAGTAATTAACCTCTTCAAATTCCAAGGTCTCCACAGGTGCACCGGTTACAATCATTCCGTCATATTTGTAATCACTGATCTCGTTAAAAGTCTTATAAAAGACCTGGAGGTGTTCCTGAGGAGTATTACGGCTTGTGTGTGTTACCGGTTGTATGAGATCCACCTCAAGCTGCAGAGGACTGTTAGAAAGCAGTCTGAGCAGATGAGTCTCTGTAGTAATCTTGACAGGCATAAGATTCAGGATCAGGATTTTCAGGGGTCTGATATCCTGATGCATGGCCCTGGTTTCTGTCATGACAAAGATATTTTCGTTACTGAGAATATCAGTTGCCGGTAGTTTATCCGGAATTCTTACAGGCATATGAATCTCCTATAAAGGCTTTAATGCCTAAACAGTCACGAAGGGGTTACTGATTTTTTCCTTGCCCACCAGAGTGGTTGAACCATGTCCGGGATAGAGGATAGTCTCATCAGGTAAAGTATAAATCTGATTGACAATAGACTTTTTCAGTACTTCCATATCTCCACCGGGCAGATCAGTCCGGCCAACAGAACCGTCAAAGATGACATCTCCTGTGAAGCAGCATCCACCATCAGGCAGATAGAACACTATGGAACCGGGACAATGGCCGGGAGTATCCCTGACTGTGAAATGCATCCCAGCCAGATCGAAGGCCTCGTCATGAGCCAGGACACGGTCCACAGAGGCTTCTTTGAATACAAGGCCGGGCATTGCCATGGAGGACTGCACAGAGGGATCTTCAATCCAGGAAATTGCATCTTTATGAGCAAATACGGGGATACCCGCTTCATTGAACTTATGAACGTCCAGAATATGATCCCAGTGGGGATGCGTTACAAGAACTGCTTTCAGTTCGGCCTCATATTTACCGCACTCCTCCATAATAATATCAAAGGCTTCGGGACCTGCATCCACTGCGGCTGCTTCTTTAGTTTTTTTATTTATTATCAGATAGGCATTGGTCTGAATCGGACCTGCCGGTAGTATTTCAATATCCATTGTTATCTCCTGCTATACTCAGCTTTCAGGTAAGCAACAATATCATAAAAAGGACTGATTGAACAGTGGATATAGTATGGGTATACTATTATTAGGATAGGTAAAAAAAGGAGCCGAAATAGCGGCTCCCTGACAGGTTTTATTTTAAATTACGAATTGTGTAATCTACAGATGAACCTACATCAATTGTCATTACAAGGATTTTCCAGGAATCACCTTCCTCTTTCATCGTTGCAATATATGTACCGTCATCTACTCCTGTACCGTCAGCAGCATATGTACCTGTAGCAGTATAATTACTACCACTGCTACTTACAGATGGTGATCCAAAATGGAAATCACCATTTAGAGGATTAAGTGGCCCAATAGTAAATATTTCACTTGAAAGATAAGCATCATAACTTTCCATATCTTTATGAAAATGAGAGTTTAATGTTGTATTTGTATAAACACCTGAATTTAGTGTGGTTTCAAAACTCGAGATTCTGCTTTTTATCAAAGTTTCCGGATCATCAGTAAACAGGTCACAGGAAAAGACCATCAGAACAAGAACTATCAGCACCGTTGCTTTTATTATATTTTTCATAGATTAACTCCTTAATAGTCACAATTAGTTTACTAGCGTATATCTGCTTCAACAAGGTACGGGACGATTCTTGTCTCATACATATCGAGAAACTGGTAATAGGCATTTAGAAAATCAAGAAATTCGGGATTTCCCTGATCCATAAAGTATATAGTTTTCATCTGTACATACATAGTACCGACCACAAAACGTCTTAGAGACTTTGCAGAGACCGCATAGTAGCGGACATTCTGTTTTAAACCGGAAGCTTTTACTTCTTCTGGAAATACGGTTTCTTTGTAATAAGCTTTCTTCTTATCACCCTCAAGTGTATCCAGTTTTTCACGTAAACCCATCAAGCCGTCTTTCTGAGCCTGAAACAACGCCTCATTCTCATCAGACATATCTGCATATTCTGCCAGCTGATCCATCATAAGAAATACAGTGGATGCGGGATTACTCAGAAAAGCCTCTTCTGCTTCTGCCTTGAATGCGGAGTAGTCAACCTTTCCCCTTTTAATCTCAAAGGGTACACCCGGAGTCTCACCGGCATTTACTCTGACACCCTGCTCTGCACCCAGCTGCACTTCTGCACCCTTGGATGTTACAGCAACGCTTCCTTCATCAACAACATAGAGGGCCGAACCGTCTATACCTGAAAAAACGGAGAATTCTGTACCGCGCAGTCCACAGACTGTTGAAGGAGTCCTGATCTGAGGCTCCTGCTCTTTCATTGTCTTTGTGAATTTATAGCTGGCAGAACCAAGAACAAGCTGAAAACTGTTTCTGCTCTTGTTATCCTGCTGTACAGAATCCAGTTTAAAGATAGAATCTTCATTAACCTTGACAGTAGAACCGTCTTCCATCTCTATCTCTGCATAGCCGTCATATCCAGTGATAATGGAATCGCCTGTCTCTACAGGCATCCCGATATCTGCATAATCAAAATCACCGGAGCTTGTTTTTATATCAACAGTTCCATCAACATAAACAACTTCTCCCATCAGTGAGAAAGCCGGAACTGCCAGTATTGATGTCAGAATCAGGAATAAAGTGATTTTTTTCATTCATTTACTCCTTTCCATGCTGCGATCTGTACACCGGTTTTAGAGGGGCGAAGCACCATATGGAGTTTACCAGCGGCACCCTGAACTTCTACATATGTATCATTCTCAGTCAGAAGATTCTTGAAATAGGTTTTGATTTCCCATGTTTCAGAGAAAATAGAAGCATCTTCAGCCATTACAGGTCTCTGCTGAAGAATAAGCGGATTATCGAGGACATATCCTGCTTTATTTAGTCCTGACCACAGAAGATTGATCTGTGTTTCGGATTCTAGAATTTCTCCATCAAAAACAAATGGCAGAACTGAACTCTCAACAAGTGCTTCAGTCTGTCCTGCATTCATCATTTCAATGACTGCCAATACGTCATCATCTTTGACTCCTGAGCCTAAACCTGCACATGAGGTCATCAGGGCTACCAGAAGCAAAAGGGCAATAAATTTAATACTTTTCATGTTTTTAATTATATCTCCGTGGGTGTAACAAAACAATTAAGAGTTGATATTTTTAAAGAAAATCGTGATTAGGGTAGAGAAGCACTGTAGCTGCTCAGCATATTCTGAAACAATTCTACCTCTTTACCGGCCAGAGTTTTTCCGGGAGGGAATTTCATCATGGATGGATTGATATGTGTTCCGTTGTAACGGACTTCGTAATGAAGATGAGGTCCCGTAGACATTCCTGTAGTTCCGACATAACCGATGGTCTGCCCCTGATCAACAATTCGTCCACGTCTGATTCCTCTTCCGAAGGCCGACATATGGGCATACATGGTTGTATAACCGTTTACGTGGCGGACCCGAACATGGTAACCGAAAACATCGTTGTATCCGGCATATGTTACAGTTCCGTCTCCTGAAGATTTAATGGGAGTCCCTTTGGGTGCCCCGAAATCGATTCCTTTATGTACAGAATTGAACCCTGTGATAGGATGAGTTCTGCGTCCATATCCGGATGTGATATAGGCACCGTTTATAGGTGTTTTTAAAAGGGTTTTCCGTACGGTCTGTCCGTTTTCATTATAAAAATCGGCTTTTCCATCGGTATTCTCATAGCGGAAGATCTGCAGATCCTGATTGCCTGTTTTCATTGATGTAAAAAGAATATTACCCGTATCAACAACATTACCCTCTTCATCATAAATTACTTCATAGGTAACGGAAAGCTGGTCTCCTTTATGAATATCTCTCTGAAAGTCTATATCAAAAGAATAGAGCTGAATCAGATCCATAATGACATTATCCTGCATACCGCTGTCCAGACAGGAGGCATAGAGGCTTGAATCAACGACAGTATCAATAGAGACAGGATAGGCATTCAGTTCTTTGTAGTTTTCTGTTACCTGAAAACCGTCTCCTCCACTGCGTGAGACAAGAATATCACGGTCTATGGAGAAAGGAAGCATGATGCCTGAAAAGTAGTTGTTCTCATAGCGGAGTTCAACTTTCTGTCCCGCACGGAGTTTTCTGAGGTTGACCACATCCTTTATGGCATCGATAACACCGGAAGTATCAGTTGAGCTGATTCCATTATCTTCCAGATGGAGAGATAAGGTACTGCCGCGTCTTAAAAAAGTATCATTAATTTCAATTGTAGAAACAGCAGCTTCTATCACTGCTGTGGGTATAATATCGGAATCAGCAATGACTGCTGCTGTAGCCGAAGTATTTCTTGCAACATTGATCACAAAAAAGAATGTGGAGATAATTAATATTGTAAAGACAGCAGACCGCCATCCCTTCATTTTTTTCATCGTTTTAAATAGTCCCATAGATTTACCATCGGCAGGATCGGACAAAGGTATTACTCCGCTCAGGTCAATCTTTTACATAATTTGCAAGCATTTTCTGATCTTTGACACTGAGGATGGCTTCCATATAAATACCCTCTTCCTCGTATTCTTCCTTCAGTACAATACTGTTACGCCTTACATATGCAACTATATCCCACTTATCAGCTGGAATCAACAAAGATTTAACCGGGAGCTCGGCTTCAAGGACCTGCTGAATTCCATCTTCGAGCTTTTCACGTCCTGCTCCTGTTTTTGCAGAAAGCATGACCACTGTATTTGCTTCATTAACTAGAAAGTGAGCCATCTCATCTGGATCATCAATCATATCGCTCTTATTGAACACCAGAAGAACCGGTTTGTCTCCGGCACCAAGTTCTCTCAAAACCTCTTCGGTCACCTTTTTATGTTCTCTCCACTCTGGATTACTTATATCCAGGACATGAATAACGGCATCGGCCATTACGGCTTCTTCAAGGGTGGATTTAAAAGCTTCTACCAGATTATGGGGCAGCTTTCTGATAAAACCTACAGTATCGGTAACAACAACCTGTCTTCCACCAGGGAGATGAACCCTTCGTGATGTGGGATCAAGAGTTGCAAAAAGCTTATCTTCGGTCAGAACATCAGCTCCAGTCATCATATTCAGAATTGAAGATTTACCGGCATTTGTATAACCCACAATGGAGAGGGTCGGAACCGGGAGGGAACGTCTTCTCTTTCGCTGAGTCTCTCTGTTCTTTCTGACATGGGCCAGCTCTTTCTTAAGGGATGCTATTTTTGCCAGAACCATACGTCTGTCAGTTTCCAGCTGGGTTTCACCCTTACCCCTGGTACCCTTGGCTCCCCCCCTCTGTCTGGACAAATGGGTCCATGCACGGGTAAGACGGGGCAGACTGTACTGCATTCTGGCAAGAGCTATCTGAAGAACAGCTTCTCTGGTGGATGCCCTTTCTGCAAAAATATCCAGGATAACTTCTTCCCGGTCAATTACAGTGATGTTCAAGTCTCGTTCGATATTTCTCTGCTGAGACGGAGAAAGGTCATAGTCAAAGATTACAAGATCGGCGCCGCAGTCTGCTGCAGCCTGTCCTATCTCTTGAATCTTACCTGTACCCACAAGGTAGCGGGGATTTGTTTTTCTCAGCTTGACCATCATGGTATCCACAGGAGGAATTCCCATGGTTTCGGCCAGACTCGCCAGTTCTTTTAAATGATTTTCGGACTCTTGAGCCGATTCTCCCTCATCCTGAATGCCCACCAAAAAAGAGCTTTCACATTTCATTGAGAGAATATCCCGATCTTCCAGACGTTCAAATACAGGTTCCACTAATACCTCCGGGTTAATTGATTATGACTTTTTATCATCCTCATTGTCCAGAAGGCTGTAGGGCATATAGCGGTGGACTGGATTGCACATGGCTTCAAAAATATTATCCTTGATATGGGAGCCCTCTTTTGCCGCAATCTGATCAATGATACTTCTGGCATCCAGTCTATTGGATGTTGTTCCATACTGACAGGTTGTTGCGGCTTTCAATAGATCCTGACTCTCTGCAAAATCGATAATCTCCTGCTCTTTGACATAGGCCAGAGGTCTTATTACTGTAAAAGGATAGCGGTCATATTTAAGAAGAGGAAGCATTGTAGAGAGCTCTGACTTATACATCATATTCATAAAAAATGTTTCAAGGATATCGTCCATATGGTGACCCAGAGCGATTTTGTTATACCCATTATCACCAGCATAGCGGAGGAGTTCCATTCTCCTCTGAGTAGAGCACCAGTAGCAGTTCATAGATTTCCCAGGTTTCAGGCGCTCCATTATGGGGACTTTTACCACTTCAAAGGGTATGCCCCACTCTTCCATAAGTTCTGCCATGACAGGAGATTTTCCACAGCCCGGGAAATCACCTTCAATATGAATAGCACCCAGTTCATAGGGAATGGGAAAACCTTTCTGTTTGTGCCCCAGAAAATAGGCCATGGCAAGTGAATCCTTACCGCCCGAAATTGCCAGTAGGATCTTGTCTCCGGGTTCAACCAGCTTAAACTTCAACAAAGCCTTATCAACCTTGCGGGACAATGTTTTATTGGACATTCAGAAACTCCTTATAGGAAACAGTATCAATACTGATTCACTCGCCTATTCTATTCAACGGACTATTCTAAAGATCTGATCCCGGAACCACAATCCCCGCTCGGCTCTTCTACCAAAGGTTGTAGTCAAAATGAAGGGGATCTGATATTTTCAATAAAGTTGAATATCTATCTTAGATTCGAACTGAGATGAGATCTGAGGAGCCCCTAATGTATGTAGGTGAAATTGCCGCTTTACTGACTACCATATGCTGGATGATTTCAGCTCTCTCATTTGAAGCATCAGGTAAGAGAATAGGCTCCCTGCCTGTTAATATTATCAGGCTTGTTCTGGGAATCATCTTTATGGAGATATATCTTGTAATCAGCCGGGGTGTTTTAATACCCGGCATTGCCCCGGACGGCTCTTTCTGGTTTATGTTCGCATCAGGATTTGTCGGTTTCTTTATCGGTGATATGCTGCTGTTCCGTTCCTATGTTGAGATAGGATCAAGAGTCGCTCTGCTGATTTTAAGTTTTGTCCCCCCCATCACAGCTTTCCTTGAATGGATAGTAATGGGACAGGTGTTAGCTGTTCAGGGCTGGATCAGTATGGCAGTCGTACTTACGGGAGTTCTTCTTGTATTACTGAAGAAAGAAGAAAATTCCGTAGTTTTGAAACATCCTGTAAGGGGTATACTTCTGGCCCTCGGTGGAACTATCGGCCAGTCAACAGGAATGATACTCAGCCGTATGGGAATGGGCGCATCCGATCCTGTACAGGCAACTCTGGTAAGAGCCTTTGCCGGATTATGCGGGTTTATTCCTCTTTTTTTTATTCTGGGTATCTGGCCAAAGGTGTTTAAAGGTCTAAAAGATAAGACAGCAATGAGCCAGCTCTCCCTGGGAGCCATGTTCGGCCCCTTTATCGGAGTAGCCCTTATGCTCTATGCCATGCAGCATACAACAGCCGGAATAGTCTCCATCATCACGGCTCTTGTACCTGTAGTGGTTATCCCCGCAACTATGATCCTCTTCAGAGATAAAATTACTATCAGAGAAATTATCGGATCATTTATAGCTGTGGGAGGAGTTGTAATACTCTTTCTTTAACAGATGATCTTAATCAGACCTTAGTAAGAAATTGAGGCTCTTCATCAGTTTTACCGGTATAAACACCGTGATATTCTTCAGGCATAAGACGGGCAATTTGAATCATCACCTCATCAGCAATCTGCTGACGTACTTTTGCATCTGACTTAACACCTTCAGGAATGGTAATATTTACAGGCTCCCCTACTTTTATGGTAATGGGAGTTCTTTTCAATTTCTTAAGATTAGATGAGAGATTTTCACCACCCCAGTGTCCCAGAGGGATTATAGGTGCATCACCTTTCTGTGCAAACATGATTACGCCGGCTTTTCCACTCAAAAGTTTACCATTGCCGCTTCTTGTTCCCTCAGGAGCCAGACAGAGGAAATCTCCATCTTCCAGAACCTTGATACAGTTTTTCATTCCCTGTATATCAATGGCACCTCTTTTAATGGGAAGAACTTCCCAAAGATTCATCAGGAATCTTGTAAAAGCCTTGTCCCAGAGCTCCGTCTTACCTACTGCAATGGTTCTTCTCGGTCTGAGAAAGAGATATAGAAAGGGGGCTTCCAGAAAATTTATATGGTTAGTCACCAGAATATAGGGACCTTTTGTAGGAACCTTATCCAGTTCAGTAGAATCAATACGACATACGGCCTTCAGTAATATCTTAATAAATCCATTCACCAGCCTGTAAAATAATTTCACAAATTTCTCCTCAAATATCCAGTCAGACAACAGCGGAACAATTACGACAAAAGATATGCTTATGCCGAGCACTGTACACGGTCTGTACTTCAACAATCTCATCTATATTTTCAATAAAACAATCTACAAGCTCCGGGTCAAAGTGTCTTACGCACTCTTCTTCAAAAAGAATCTGAATCTTCTCTAATGACCATGGATCTTTGTAAATCCTCCGATTATACAGAGCATCAAAGACATCCACAATAGCCGTAATTCTTCCTTTCAGATATATTTCCTGACCTCTTTTCCTATAGGGATAACCGGTGGCCATATCGGGGTTCATGTTCAAGGAGTACCTGAGTATTTTTAGAACTTGCCATTAAATCAATTTTAAAGCGCTAAAAGAGGAATATCTATTTTTTTGATGATTTTAGATGGTTTTCGAATAATTCTTTATTTATTGAATTATTTAACAACCCGGCCCTTCCAGCTGATTCCCGGAGTAAGGCGGAATTTAATTGTATAGAAAATAGCCATAATAAGTAGATTCGTATACTGCAGAGGATAGAGAACAGGATTATACCAGGGGAGCTTGTGGAAAATTGTAACAATGGTCCACGCCAGTGTAAAGATTGCTGTAGGAAGAACCAGAAGGGGACTGAGAGTCCCTTTAATCAGTGATGCTATAAAGACACCGAAGGGAAAGTTCACGGTCATAAAGATAAGAATTGCGGTCAATGAAAAAATTATAAGGTTGAAGCCGACGGAAGAATAGATATTTTTACCAAAACCTTTGAAAGATTCAATATAACTACTATACATGTGACAATCCACATACTTCTGTCCGTCAAGAAATAGAGTCTTATATCCTCTACGCTTAACTTCTTTTCCGAATGCAACATCTTCAGTAATAAGATGCCTGACATGTTCAAAACCATCTATATCTTTATATACATCCGCTTTGATGCAGAAATACTGTCCCAGACAATAGGATGCTTCTTTCCATTTCATCAGATCTATAGCCGGAAGGGGCATTATAACCGTAGTCATCACATACAGAGCCGGAACATTGATCAGCTCACCGAATGTTTTGATAATCTCATTAGGAAGAGCCGATATGAGGTCTGCCTTATGATGAAGCATATTTGTAACAATAAAAGAGAGGCTGTTTGTCTTATGAACTGTATCCGCATCGGTAAAAAGGTAATACTCCCCGGTAGCATAATGGCTTAGCTGCTGCAGAGCCCAAGGTTTGCCATACCAGCCCTCAGGCAGCTTACTTCCCGTATACACAGTCAGACGATCATCTCTTTTTGAGAGTTCTTTTAATATGGCCGCAGTGTTATCTGTGGAGTTATCATCAATTACCATGACCTCAAAATCAGGATAATCCTGGCTGAGCAGAGATTCCACACAGGCTCTTATATTATTCTCTTCATTCCTGGCAGGCACCATGACGGTGATTTTAGGAGTATTTTTCAGAGATGGTTTTTTTGTACGGATCATCATATAAAGGACATTGACTATAGTGAGAAGTAGATAGTATGAGCAGATTATTATAGAAATAATACTCAGTATTTCGATAGGAGTAAATCTTTGCATGCCGTCCATACTTCTATTGCATTTAGAACCTTATGTCAAGAAATATTCCAATTGAATAGATCGAATATTCTGAGAAAACACTCAGGTGGCTCTGCTGTTATTGAAAGGGCCTCTCCTGTCAGGGGATGAACCAGTTCTATCCTGCCTGCATGAAGCAGCAGACCATCTACTTTAAAGTGCTCGCTGAAATGATGATTACAGTATGTATCTCCATGAGATGTATCACCCACAATAGGATAACCTATACCTGCAAGATGGCGTCTTATCTGATGAAAACGGCCTGTTCTAGGTCTTATCTCTACAAGAGAATAACGGGAAGTATCATATTTACGTGAAGGGATTGGAAGCTCTGCTGTTCCAATACGTCTGTAATCACTGAGCGCCTCTTTCACAGCTCCTGTTTCATAATTTTTGAGGGCAGTATCTATTTGTCCCTCTTCAGGAAGATAACCTCGTACAACAGCCCAGTATATTTTCTGTATTGATGAGTTTCTAAAGCATTCAGAGAGTGCAGCTGCCGCTTCTGTTGTAAAGGCTGCGGCCAGAACTCCCGAAACAGGCCGGTCAAGGCGGTGTACAGGCAGCGGAGGATTCTCAAACTGGCTATAGAGCCTTTTTACCATTGTATCCCTGTCTGAGGAGAAAATACTCCTGTGTATCAGAACTCCTGCGGGTTTATAGAGAAATGCATAGTGGTCATCCTGCCAGAGGATTTTAATTTCTTCATTCATAGATGGGCTGTGATTTTAATATCTGACCGTTTAAAAAACAAGATACCTCTCTGATTCATAAAAATAAACTGAGATTATTTTCAATTTATTTGAATCACCAGATCAATTGGCTCCGTTCCTGAATTAGTTCATATTTCGGAGGCGGCTGATTGAATACGGGCAGTGTCAAACCTATATCCATCCTGATGATACTTCTTCTATTCAGGAATCTCCTCCTTTTACAAGCTCAGGAGACAATGGATTTAAGAGACTGCATAGGTCTGGCTCAGCTCAATAATGTTGGAATAATATCCAACAGACTTGAGCGTCAGGATGCGTGGAAGAGACTCCGTCTTCAGCTGAGAATGTTCTTCCCGGAAATCTCTATGGCTTTTTCTAAATCTGACTCTGTCAGTGCTCATGCTCCTGACAGCAGAATCAATAAAATTGGACTCTCATTCAACCAGCTCCTTTTCAACGGAGGCCGGGATTTAGCAGACTACCGATCAGCAGCAAGAGAACTGAAGCTGAGAGATCTGACAGCAGAAGATATGCTACATAAGATTGCCCATCAGGTCAGTCTGGAATATGTGGAGATCCTGAAAAACAGAGAGATCCTGTCAGTACAGAAAGAATCACTGAAAAACCTTGAAAATCAGATTGAGATTGCCGAGCTGGAATACAGTCTTGGCGGACTGACTGAAACAGATCTGCTGGATATAAATATCCGTGCAGTACAGTATTCCCTGAACATACAGGACAGTGAAGAAACCCTGTTACTGAGTCGATTCAATCTGTCTGAACTGATGAATGTTTCTATTACAAAACTGCCCGAACTGAAGGGAAAGTTGAATCTTGATTATCAGGGATTATATACAGATAAAATTATAGATGACGACTCCTATGTCACTCACTTGTCAGAAGATGCAGAGGAATTTAACAAGGAGCTGATGTCTCATTATCTCAGAGAATTAAACGCCGAGAGGGATCTTCTTGATTCAAAAATCAGCTGGATACCGAAAATTGCAGCCAGTGCCGACCTTAATATTGCAGGCCGCGATTACCCCCTGAATGAAACATCCTTCTCTCTGGGACTTAATTTCAGCTTTGATACCCCCCTGTTTCCCGGCAGCATGAGCATGAGTACAGGAAAGACAAACCCTGATGAGCACAATGCATCAATCAGCTCGGAAATATCTGCATTTGATAATATGGAAGGTCTTATAACTCCCTCCATAGCAAGGAATGAACTCTATACAGCACATTTGGAAACCGAAGAACTGAAACGTTTAATAGCCTTCAGGGTGGAAGCCCTCTCCAAATCAATAATCCTCAACTATCGGCGCTGTTCAATCAGCAGAGAAAAGATATTTCTGGAAACCGAAAAACTCAATATCGAAAAAATCAGAGTAGAAATGGGAGAACTGACCAGACTGGACTATGTCAAATCAGAGATACGACTAGCGAATCATAGAACAGAACTGATTGAAGGGATTGCGGCGCTCTACAGTAATGAAATTGAACTTGAGATGAGCTGTGGAATAAATGCGGAACATGAGGATTCTCTCTTAAACAAGCTGATCAGAACGGAGGTAAACAAGCAATGACCTATCGAATGATCTTACTTATCCTGAGCACTCTCTTTCTTCACTCATGCAGTGACAGATCAGAGACGGAGGATACTGTCAGCACCCTTCCCCGGGTAGAAGCATACATCTGTGAAACATCTGAATACAGCCCGGATATGAGCAGTTTTGGTGTCATAAGCCCGGTTCGCAAGGCAGATATTCTTCCCCCCTCAGAGAGCATTATCCGAAAGATGTATTTCCATGAAGGAGATGCGGTCTGTGAAGGAGATATTCTGGCCGAGCTCGATCTTCAGCAGATAGATCTTCAGATAAAAGAAGCGGAAGCCTCATTACAGAACAGAGAATCCTCTCTGGAGCTGAGCCGCAGGAAACTTGCTGAAAGCCGGCGCAATGTTGAATCCCGATTCCACACAATCAGCAGTGCCGAAATTGAACTGTCAAAAAAGGAAGCGGAACTGAATCGGATGAGCGACATCCTGAGTAATAAGAGAAAACTATTTGATCTTGGAGGGATAACGGAAGATGAACTCCTCTCTTTCGAATTGAACTATCTTGAAAAGGAAACCCTCTTTAAACAGGCCCGCTTCAGCCTGGAAATTAAAAAGATAGGTTACAGAGAAATTGACCTTATCAACGAAGGATATCCTCCATCATCTGATTCACAGCAGCTGAAGTTGAATTTTACAGACCTGAATACAAAAGTAATGCAGGCAGAGACAGAGATGGCTGTTTCCGAGCTTGAATCGGCACGTAACAGTCTTGAATCTCTCAGGCTGTACAGAGAAGAAAACACAATCCGCTCCCCTTTGAGCGGTATAGTTGTCCGCCGTTTAATGGATGAGGGAGAAAAGGCATCCAGTGAGAAACCTATTTATCATATCTGCTCCTTCGATCAAGTTTATGCCAGCTGCAGAGTCAGTGAGAAAGACCTCATATCTCTCAGACTTGAACAGACTGCGCTTATAAGCAGCCCCGTAAGCGATAGGCAGAGCATTGGATCTATAAACAGGATTTCACCCTGGATAGAAAGTGACTCGGGAAGCGGAGAAGTTATGATTCTTCTGGATAACAGGGATGGATTTTTTCGTTTCGGACAGTTTGTACAGGTCAGTATAGATCTTGAAAAATCTGTACAGGAGATTGTAATACCTTCAGACTCAGTTTTTGAAGGAGCTGCATATCTCCTCCGGGATAACCATATATTCCGGACTGATCTGACAACCGGTACTCCCCGTGACGGAATGATTCCTGTATACGAAGGACTTACTGTGGGTGACCGGATTGTATTGTCTCCTCACAATGGTTTTATAGATGGAATGGAGGTGAGTCTTCCATGAAAGCATCTCTACTTGTTTTCCTTTTCTGCCTTTTTCATTCATGTACAATTATCGATCTGCAGCCTGGTAAACTGTTCAGTACCACTCCGTCTGTTGAATATGAGATTCTAAATAAAGAAGATTCTATTTCAATCTGTTTTTCTGAAGATGTGGATCAGCCCTCTGTTCAGAGCATAAGCTGTATCAGAAGAAACGGTATCAAAGCCGAAACAACCTTTGACTGGGAAGATGGAAAAAAACTGATAATTATTCCAGCTGAAGAATTGTACAGAGGATTGGAATACCGCCTGGAGTTCAAGGGAATATACCGCAATATTTCCGGAACAGAGAGGGAAGCATCCCTGTCTCTCCCCTTCTACATTCATAGTTCAGAATTCACCCCGCTGGAGATTATGGATTTTTATCCTGCTGACGGCGCTGTACTCAACAGCGCCGGCCCGGTGCGGATTTCTTTTAATAAAGCGGTTGATACGCCATCACTCAGTAATGCGCTGAAGATAAGTCCGCCAGTGAAGATAAGTAAAACCTGGAGCGCCGAATCAGAGAATACTTTGATTATAGAAGCTGATGATGACTGGGACAATCTGACAAACTATAGAATCAGCCTGGATGAAAACCTCTGCAGTACTGACGGCGATCCCCTCTATCCCGACTGGGACCTGAGCTTTTACATTGAAGACGGCAGCAGCTCTCCTTCTGTAATCCAGTGTGGAAGCTGCAGGAGGGACAGGCTTTCAGATTTCCCATGGATCTCTGAGAATCTGGAAAATCTACTCGCCTCACAGGCTGTCAGGATAAGGTTTTCTGAAGCCATGGATCAGGAAAAGACCGAATCATCCTTCAGCATAACGCCCTCAACAGCCGGAGAAATCTACTGGATAGAAGAGGATCTTATATTCTGCCCCGACCTATCTTTCAGATCCTCCCAGAGTTTCAGGTTGAAGATCACTAAGGATGCAGAAAGTAATAATGGTATAAGGATGACAGACAGTTATATTCTGGACTTTGTTCCTGCAGTTGCTCCTTTAACACTTATCAGCCTGGAATGCAGTTCTCCCGGCGGTTTCATACTGAATGAGTTCAGTTCAACTACTTTTTATGACCTGCCCGTACAGCCTGTCTCTCCCTTTGATTTGAGTTTTCATTTTACCTTTTCAGCTCCCTTTACCACTGATAGTGAAAAACAGAGGGTACAGGACAGTCTCAGCTTTTATGAAGTATTCAGCTCGGGCGGCAGTCCCCGGACAGGCCTCTATTCATGGAGCAGTGACTACAGAATGACAGCAATATTCAGCGGATTCACTGCCGATTCGGATTCAGATTATTACTACCTTATGGATTTAAAGGGTGGTACACAGGGAATTTTCAACAGTGAAGGAAGTTATATGGATGAAACAGTCAGTCAGCTGTTCAGGACGGTTCGTCAATGAAAAAGATATTACTCTTCACGGCTCTGGTTCATCTTCTTATAAGCCTGTGGGCCTGCCGTTTTCTTGAGGAGATGATACATACAAAAGTCCCTGAAGTAGAAAACTGCAGTCTTGAAACGGATCACACCCTTCTACAATTCACCACCCCTATGAACTGGAACCTTACTGAACAGGCTTTCAGCCTCACAGAGGAGGACAGTGAATTGGAAGGCCGTTTTATCTGGGATGGAAATAAGATGTCTTTTTATCCCCATAGGGGAATCATGGAAAATCGTAACTATACTCTGAATCTGGAGAACTCTGCGGAGGATGGTTACGGTAATTCTCTGGGTGAAAACCGAAGCTGGAAGTTTTATACTGGTGAAGATAATACTCCACCTTTGATTCAATCTGTTAATCCGGTTGATAAATCAGAAATAAGCAATCTCCGGCAGTCTGTTTCCTATGATTTCTCAGAAACAGTTGATCATATGAGTTTTCGAGAAGCCCTGGAAGTCAGTCCGGCACTGGAATACCACCTGGAGTGGACTGAGGGGAACACATCTGTCCAGGTACAGCCATTGGAAGATTATTCAGAGGGAGAGGACTATACATTTACTGTCAGCACCCGGCTTAAGGACCTGGCGCAGAATAACCTGAAGCAAAAACATGAGCTTCATTACCTGATAAGCAGCAATGATGAATTGCTCCTTGAATCCATCATTCTGGAAAGCAGTTCTGCAGAGCTGGAAGAAAATGGAATAACTGAATACGTAGAGAAGGATGACATTCTGAATGGCAGACTCAACCGTCGTATTTATTCTGATGAAATCTATGGACTGATCAGGATTCAGCCCGATGTTTCATTTAGTCTTGATTGGGATATTGAATACAGGGAATTCACTCTGAGCTTTGATGAAGATCTTCGTTATGGTGAGAGTTATGATCTTTATATACTGGACCGCCTCTATACAATTCAATGTACTGGTTCACACAGTATTCCCCTCAGCATTGAATCTATCTTTTTCTGTTCTCAAGATGGTGCGGCTCCACAGAAACAACTGGTACTTAATGAATCCCTGGGTGCATATGATTCAGATACGGCAACTCTTGAATTCATTCTGAATCACAGCCCTTATGGGGTAATCAGTGAGAGTTCCTTTATGAAGGCATTCTCAATTGAGAGTTCTGTTCTCAGCTTCAGATTACTCTCATTGGAGCTGGAAGCAGCTCCTCCTGCCACACAGTCACTTATCAGGATCTGCCTCGATGTTTCAGACACAGGGTTTCCCGGTACGGTTCGTTTTTCACTTGATGATTCTCTATCTGACAGCCTTGGAAACAGTCTTGAAGAGAACTGGACAATGATGGTCAATCAGCCTTGAATTTGTATGACTGGAGCAGAGATCACCCACTGTCTGTTCTCATGGCATGGGGAGCACTTCTTTTATTTGGAATACTCTCCTTTTTTGAATTGGAGATGGAGGAACTTCCTGAGGCAGCTAGTACGGTCATTACAGTTGTCAGTGAACTTCCGGGTTTTCCTGCTGAAGAAATAGAATCTCTTATTACAATCCCCATGGAAAACACACTCTCAGGTATCCGGTATATCAAAGATATGGAATCTGTCAGCAAACGGGGATATTCAAGGGTTCTTCTCCATTTCGACTGGGGAGCCGATATGTATCAATCTTCAATATCTGTACGGGAATGTATCGACGGACTCTACCCATACCTTCCGAGGGGGATGAAAAAGCCTCTGGTCATGAGTAATGACCTGGCTGGAGATCCTGTTATAATGCTTGCTGTAAAGGCTCTGGAGAACAATGATGAAAAAGATTTCTATTCAATTCTGAACAGTGAAATAAAAAACAGATTACAGGGACTCGATGAAATTGCCTATGTCAGTATTCGGGGGCTGAAAAAGCCTGAAATACATGTTGAACTGGATATGGATGCCCTTTCGGTCAGAGGAATATCCATTGCAGAGACTGCTTCAGCCCTCTCCTCTTTTCTAATAAAGAAAACTGCCGGGAAAATCACTGATAGAGGGATACAGCGCCTGGTCACAGTGGAAAGCGGAATCAACACAGCCGCAGAGATTGAAGAGCTTCAACTCTTTCCCGGTATCAGACTAAAGGATATTGCAGAAATCAAAGAAGAGAGTGAACAGCAGGGCTCTATTTTTCTCTCTAACGGAGAACTGGCCTGGGGATTCTGTATATATAAAAATGCTTCTTCGGGTACTGCAAAAGCCGCCGATGCTGTAAAAAATATTCTTCCCCTTCTGAAAGATGAATACTCGGGCAGATTGGGTTTTCAGATCATTGATGATGAGTCTGTAAGAATCAAAAAAAACATCAGCTCTCTTTTTTTATCCCTCTTCTGGGGGCTGACAGGAGCCTTTCTGGTTCTCCTTCTCCTCTATAGGCAATTGTCTCCGGCACTTATAACAGCAGCCTCTATCCCCTTTACTCTGATTCTGAATTTCTTTTTTCTTTATATCTTCAAGATCAGTCTCAACACAATCTCTTTGTATGGAATGATAGCAGCCATAGGTCTCATAGCCGACAACAGCATTATAGTGCTTCATGAGCTTGAAAAAGGTGAAGATATACAGAATATAAACTCGGCCCTGTTCACCTCTACCCTCACAACGGTGATTGTCTTTTTGCCTCCTCTCTTTATACCGGGACCTACATCTGTTCTTTTTGGAGATCTTGTTCTGACGGTTGTATTTACTGTGGGGCTCTCACTTCCTGTATCCCTGTTTTTTACTCCAGCCTGTTACAGGCTCCTTAACAAAAAGCTGACGGTTTCTTATGTTCCATTGCATGTAAATCCTCCCTCTAGTCATTGTAACAAAGTCAAATCCTGCTATTTTAAAGTTCTGAATACATTTCTTTCGCAAGGAAGATTTTCCGCTAAGGCTTTATACATTTTTATTTTGATCTTCCTATCCGGAATGGTTCTTCTGAAAGTTATTCCATTTGAACTTTTTCCTGACAGGCAGAGCAATAAATTACTCCTGTCCCTATCACTTCCCCCGGCTTACAGTCCCGGTCGCGTCATCGCCGAAGCTTCATCTATCTCAACAAAAATACAGGCAGAATTTCCACTGAATACAATAATAATGGAATCTGAAGGATCTGATCGTAATAACTTTTCTTTTAGCTCCTCCAATATGAATATTGGAGATTCGAACCAACTAAATATTCTTATCATTAATGAAAAGAGAATATCTCCAGAAATGAAGAAGGCAATTCATAATTTCTGCCGGAATACTCTTTATCTGCAGAATTGCAGAGTAGAACCTCTCCCTGGAACGTTTCAAAAGCTCTACCCCGAAGACAAGGGGATAAGTCTTGCCAGTATTGATTCTGACACTCTATATGAATTACCCCTTCCACCGGGAACATCTGAATCCGGGGACAGTAAGATGGAGCTATACTATCTTGAAACTGATCCTCAGAGACTCATAGCCTCAAATATTTCACCCCTCACAATCCATACCGAATTAACAGCCAGGATAAATGGTCTTTCCGCAGGAGAAGTAGAAAGGGCAAAAGACAAAATTAATATCCTTGTAAGAGCGGCGGAAAGATACAGATCCGACTTTAGCTCCCTAAGTAGAATGATCACTGCAGAAACGGCAGCCCCACTGGATTTACTTGGGAAATTCATGAAAAGCAGTCACAGAGACGCTTTCTACAGGAAAAATCAGCAGTATATACGCAGTATTTCATCAATCCGGACTGAAGATAAAGGAGTTCTTGAGGAGGAGCTGAAATCATATCTGCCACCGGAGATTTCAATTCTGAAGGATGAGGAAACTGAGATGCATCAGCTGACATACCTGTATGCATTGAGTCTTGTGTTTCTTTTTCTGATTTTAGGAGTACAGACCGGGTCCCTCAGGAAAACATTGATTCTTTATTCATCTCTGGTCCCGGCAATATGGGGCGGATTGATTTTCCTTTTGATATTCAGGCAATCTCTGAATATCTACAGCTTTCTCGGTCTACTTATTCTGCAGGGAACCATTGTGAACTCAGGAATACTTCTGCTCTCCTCTCTGGATGGATCATTTAAACAGGGACGCAGTATACAGCAGGGAGCTGCATGCCGCTTAAAACCCCTTTCAGGCAGCTGCCTCAGCACAGTGACAGCATTAATCCCTGTGCTGATCACAGCACTCCTTTCAGAAAACGGTGAAGCTGGAATGGCGCTTTCACTTATAGGAGGCCTGCTCTTTGGAACGATGCTGGTTTTGATCCTCCTGCCGGCCTTTTACCAAAACCTGGTACTCCTGAATGGGAAATAGGAATATTTTTCTTCTTTTAATCTTCTGCCTTCTAATCTGTCACTTTTTGAAAGACCTGCAGTTTTCCTATTATCCGGATTCATCAAAAAAAGTTATCTCTGTGAAAATAGAAATGGAGGGAGCCGGACCTGAGGAGATTGAAAACCTGCTCTGCAATCCCCTGGAAGAAGAGATACTGATGATGCCGGGAATCAGCCATTTTTACTCAAGATCAGGATGGGAAGAGACTGAAATAACACTTTTTCTGGATGAACTGAGTGATCTAAATAACTGCTATCTGGATCTGAGAGCAATAATTGAAAGAAAATCAGCCTTTTTCCCGCCATCCGCCGGAAAGGCAGTAATAAGAAAAAGCAGCAGTTTAAACAGTCCTGTTTTCATATTTGTACCCAGGCTGATGAGTGATAAGAAGAATATGACACCCACTGAATCCTGGACTGAAGAGAGAATCCGGTCAGAACTGAAAGGAATAAGCGGAATATCTCAAATTCATCTGAGTTCCTCCTCCGGACAGGATATAAATATTGAGTTTGAAGAGGATATGCTCAGTTCGATTCAACAGAATGCTCTGGACCTGGCAGGCATTATTCATCAGCATAACAGCATCTCGGCCCTCAGTCTTGATGATTCATCAGAACTTGTTCTTGATCAGAGACTTAAGTCAATCTCTGATTTTGAAACACTGGCCCTCAGCCCGGCCCTGGAGCTCTCAGAAACAGCTGATATAAATATTGAAAGTTCGGCAGTTAAAAGTCTTTCCAGATTAAACGGTCGTAGACAGAGCATTTCATGGATCTATGAAAGTGGTGATGCGAACACTATAGACCTATGCAGGAAGCTGCGTACTGCAGCTGAAAAAATACCCGGAAGTCTCATACTCTATGACAGAGGAGAACTGATCGAAGAAGCTCTGAAAGAGCTATTTCAAATACTCTGCCTTTCGCTTACTGCAGTAATATTGATAACCCTTCTGATTTTAAAAAACTTCAAAGCTGCCCTTCCGGTCTGTTTGAATATCCCGTTCTCCATAGGAGGAACAGTGGCAATATTCAATATGCTCTCCTGGGAGATAAATATCCTTGTACTCTCGTCACTTGCCCTTTGCAGTGGAATGATCATTGACTGCGGTATCATTGTTCTTGAACAGGGATTTGAAAAATCAAAAAGAGCCCTCTGGTCATCTCTTGTTTCAACCCTTATTGCACTCACCCCCTTTTTATTTGCATCACCTGGTCTGAAATTCCTCTGTACACCCCTTATCAGGGCACTCTGTATCTGTCTGACACTATCAGTACTCTTTATCGTACTGACCATGAAACAGTACAATGGCAGATCATTACAGGGAGAATTATCTGTACGCCGTCAGCAGATAAACCGCATTGCAGGATCATATACAAAATATAAGAAATACGCTGTTTTGGTTTTAATTCTTATCACCATCCCATCACTGTTACTGATGAAAAACCTGAATTACTCACAGGACTTTAAACTGATAAATGACAGCATCCGCTTCTCGGTAGAATTCCCGGCAGGCAGCAGTAAGGAGTGGATAGAAATACAGCTTATGGATATGGAAGAGTCTCTTGGAGAAATTAATGCGGCGGAATACTACAGCTCAGAGTACAAGGATGAAAAGGCTGGCTTTCATATAAAACTTTCTGATATTTCAATGAAAGATGAACTGGAAGAAAGTATCAAAACACAGATGATGTCCCTCCCGGGTTTTCTCTATTTTGATGACAGGCCGGCGGGTGATTCATACCATATACGGATACTCGCTCATATGCGTCCACTGTTATACAGCGAAACAGAAAAACTGGCTCAATTTTTTCAAAGGACTATGAATGAACAGAATCTGACTCTCCATTACAAAAAACAGCAGCCCCTTCTCTGTGTTCAGACAGATAACAATATTTGCATGGCAACAGGGATAAGCCCTTTAATCACGGCCAGGAGTCTGGGAAAGAAGCTTTCACCACCTGTTCTGGGAAAATGGGTTCCGGGAGACGGCATAATCTATGACATCAGAATTTTCAATAAAGAGGCAAATGAATTGGAAACAAGTGAAATTGGAAAATTGAAAATCGAGGGAAAAGGCTCTTATGCTCTGGAAGATCTGGCTGTTTTGAGTAATAGAGAGGACTACGGTCCAATTGAACATTTCAACTCTCAGCGGAGCACTTCCTTCTCCTTCTCTACTGAGGGTCTGGGTGGAAAACAAATTCATAAGACAATAAATAGAGCCCTGAATGATTATAATCTTCCCGAAGGAGTCAGAGTTATTCACGGTGAAGAATATAGAATCCGCAGAAACAATATCAGAGAATTGATCAAACTCCTCACAGCATCAATTCTTCTTCTATTTATTCTCCTCATTTTTATATTTGAATCACCATTCCTACCACTCTGTTTGATGGGGCAGATCATCTTATGTCACATTTTTACCCTGGGCTTTCTGAGACTGTTAAAAGTAAATCTCTCTGTTCCGGTTTTCTTTGCTCTGATACTGAATACGGGTCTCTCTATCAATAACGGCCTCATAGTATTTTCCCGCTTCAGGAAAAAAAGGCCCTCTCTGGAAGAGGCGTTAAACTCATTACTGCAATGCAGAAGTACAATCGTGACAGCAGCCCTTACAACATTGACAGGTTTCATCCCCTTTCTTGGTGCAGGAGAAAGCTCTGCAGAACTTTTAAAGGCATTGTCTCTGACCGTTGGAAGTGCTGTTATTATTTCAATTCTGCTTTTAGTGGGGAGTCTCTTTATTTTCAAACCAGATAAATCCTCTTGATCTATCAGTAATCTCTATTCCTGAAATCACTGGGTGAAAATCCGGTCTCACGTTTAAAAATTCTGGAAAAGTAATGCTGGCTGTTATATCCGACCCGATATGTAATTTCTTTGATACTGAATAATTCCTCTCTCAAGAGCTGCATTGCTTTGTTGATTCTGAACTTATTTAGAATTTCAGGAAGATTCTGCCCTGTTGTTTTCTTGATGACTTTACTTATATGTGAAGGAGAGAGATTCAAAGACTCCGCAAGATCTTCCAGAGAGATTGTATTCTCATATTGATCCTCAACATAAATCATGACTCTTTTAACAATCAGGTCCTGCCGGCTCTCTTTCCTATCCTTAATCTTATCAAGAAATTGTTCTAATATCGAAAGGAAATGAAGTTTTAAAGATGCTGTATCTCTATTTTCCAATAGTTGGAGTTTATCTGTAAGAATCTCTTCCCAAAGACGGTAAAAACCGGTTTTTTCAGATATTTTCCGGGAAATCTGTATGAGAGCCTGATAAACATAGGTCTGCCGTCCCATCAAATCAATTTCATCTCGTCCACTCAGATCTGAAAAGAAGAGTTCAGATAATGAGATAATCTCATCACGGTCTCCCATCTGAATCTGAGAACAGAACAGATCGACATAACGATCAACAGGAAATCTGTCTTTCTTATGATTCTTAATCTCAGTGAAAAAAAATATCCTTTTGTTATCACGCCTCCCCTCCTGCAAGGCAGAAACCGCCTCCTGATAAGACTGATAGAAAAGATCTACATTATCTACAGAACTACCACAGCCCAAGTAGAAGGATCCAGAGCTGTCGGCCAGTAATTCAATGCATCCTATCTGCTTCAAAGATTCATGTTCCGATTGACTGAAGATAAGCAGGTCAATCATGGAAGAGTGAATCCTGGATATAAAATGAATGCCATTAGAATTCAGGATTCTACAGATACGGCTATATAGAATATCCCCATTGCTGCCGGAATCGATAACAGCGACAAATGCCTCTTTGGGATGGAACTCCAACAGCTCAAACATATTACGAACATCTTTCTGTTTCTCACAAATGGCACGGAAAATATCTGATTGAACAACCGGCTGCATCTCATTGATCTTATCTTTCATCTTTTCCTGAGTCATTATCTGAATGCTCTCGGTTTCAATGCTGTCAATGACTGTGATGATAGTATTGCGAACCGTATCAAGATCTGCAGGTTTGACAAGAAAATCTTCAACTCCGAGTCTGAGAGCTTTCCTTGCATAATCAAAGGAACTGTAGGAGGTAAGAATTATGAATCGAGTCTGCAACCCCATCTGCTGCATTTTTTCAATGGTGGCAAGGCCATCCATTCCCGGCATATTGATATCAAGTAGAACGATATCCGGCTTAAGCTCTGCGACCAGGCTGATGGCATCAAAACCATTCTCAGCTTCTCCACAGATTGCTATCCCGGGAATGTTCTTTGTAAGAATGAGTCTCATTGCCTCTCTTTCAAGAGGTTCATCATCTACAATTAAAAGATTATACATTTGAAAGAGATCTCCCATTTTCCAGCAGCCGTATCCTGATAACTGAACCTCCCTCATTGCTTAATGACATTGAAAAATCGTTCTTATAGAAAATTCTCAGACGCTCCCGTACATTGGAGAGACCGATACTGGAAGATTGAAGAATATCTTTGTCATTTGAGAATCCATCCAGGATATGTTGGGGGAATCCAGGACCATTGTCTTGAATCTGAATATTGATTTGGGAAGGAGAAACAGTAATTTTTACTGAGATTTCAGCATCTCTGATCAGATCCTTGACTCCATGAACAACACAATTTTCAACAAGTGGCTGCAATACCATACCTGGAATCTCGATGCCCTTAAGATTCCCGCAACTCTCTGTAATAAATAAAATCCGGTCACCCACTCTAGGTTCCTGAATCTGAATATAATTTTCAACACAAACCATTTCCTGATCAAGTGAGGAGGTTTTTCCGCACATATCCAGACTATACCTGAGAAGACTGGCAGTCTTTACCATCAACTCACTGGTCTTTTCGGCCCCTTCAACATAGGCCATTTTGGAGATCAGACTAAGTGTATTAAATAGGAAATGAGGATTCATCTGCCCTTGTAGAGCATTGAGTTTTGTCTCCGCCAGTACACTGGTTATTCTAAGATTTTCATTTTCCTGTTTGATCAATTCCTTTTCAATACGTGATTTTTCATGAATCTGCTCAATATGAGTCTGAAGCTCCTCAGCCATAGTTTCAAAGGATTCCAGCAGTATTCTGATCTCCCTGCTGTCACTCTGAACATTTCGAATATCAAACTGTCCTGTCTTTATCCTATTTATATTCACAATCATTTTTTCAATCGGGCTCGTGATACTCCTGAGAGACTGAATGACAAAAACTGAAGTCAGGAGAATCAGGAGACAGAGGATGCACAAAGTAATCAGTAATTGAGATTTCCAGCTCTCCAGCATTCGTTCTTTTTCCAGGTTCATCTCATTGGTTACTAAAAGTGCATACTGAGGATAAGTCTCATCAATAAGCATAGCCAGTCGATCCTGGCTATCGTAGGATGATTGTGAATATAGTTCTTCATTTTCCTTATATGTCTGAATCATATTTCTGAGAAGGCCATAACGGAATTGCAGTTCTTCGTCTTCATAATCCATCAGCTTATCCAAAGAGATTGAAGCCGCATCATAATGATTTTGAAATACTTCAACATCTAGAGGATCATGGGAGTAAATATAGTTTTTCATGCTGTAATTCATTAATTTCACTTCAGCGTAAAAGTGGGACAGTTCATCAAACTGAGTGAATGTTCTTCGATACTCCTGCCAAAATTTAAAACTCTGTAAATTACTGTATAAAGCAATAATGAATATGAGAATAAAAATGATCAGGACAAATCGAGTAAATCTAGAGCGCAGTGATCTGTCTTCCCTTTTTTTCATCAGTCCTTCCGGATTATCCATAAAAATTATTATACTCTGGAAATAAGTGGTATTTTCTCAAAATCCAAAGAAAAAAATCAAGAACTTACGGCCCTGCAAAAAGCCCTTATATTGTCTTCTCCAACTCCTTGTGGAAGTGCACAGCCGGCACCTATAACAAGACCGCCTTCAGGAAATAATCTGAGAACATCCTTTGTAATTTTTTCTACTTCTTTTGGTGAACCAAAGTAAAAAGTACCAGATGGATCGATGGGACCAAATAAAACGGATTTTCCCTTCATGATTTCTGCTGCTCTTGCAATATCTGTTTTATAATCAACCTCCACGGCAGCAAATCCAGCAGAGACAACATCCTCAAGAATCAAATCCAGGTTTCCGCAGATATGGCAGACTGTTGTAATATTCTGAGCATCTAGTCTTCTTACGATCTCTTTATGCCAGGGCAATGAGAACTCTCTATACATAGCAGGGCTTATAAGATCCGGTCCGCATGAGCTGTCACCAAAACTGGTGATATCCGCACCCGCTTCCTTGATCAGCCTATGGTATTCCAGATGCAGTTCAAGCGCCCGGTCCAGAAGTAATTTGATCTTTCCTGTTGAATCCTCATCCAGAAGTGCCATCAAAAACTCAGAAATGCCCATAGACAGCATGGCCAGGGAAAATGGTCCCTGATCAGCATTACCACGGATTAATAATTCCCCCCCGACTTCTTTTCTCATCTTGAAAATCGCATCCAACATAATATTAATGCGGTCATATTTCAGAAGGGAGTCTTTATCCATTGCCTCTATGCATAGATCCAGATCAGTACTCAGACCTTTAGTCACACGTGCCGGTTCATTATCAGGCAAATCTACTTCAATCCCTATTGCTCCGGCTTCCATGCATGTATCAACATCAACAAGAATACCATCAAGGTCATATTTTCTTGCAAAATCGATATGCGCTCTGGCAATATTATCCGCATTACTTCTGTATTCTCTCTGGTTCAGCCCTTTTTCCGCGGCAGCAGGCATAAAGCTGTGCAGCATGGTGGGAACAGGATCAGCAGCAGATCCATTTAAAACAGTTGTAATTTTATCATATCCATTCATAAATTTTTCTATCCTCATAACGAAAATCGGGCTGTTCCCTGACAATTGATGAAACAGCCCAATTCGTAAATACAGCCTACAATTTAAAGATCTTTTTTGACTTTCAGCTGAGGCGCATAATTATCTACATTACTCTTATTGATCATGATAGTTCCTGCATCATTGCTGATGGCTGCAGGAGTCTTTCCTTCCATAACATTCTGATATAGCCAGTAAGTAGCCTGATATCCATAATTGTGAAAACTTGTTGCAACAGTTCCGTCAAGTTCACCATTCCTGACAAGATCCAATGTTTCATCAATATCATCCACACCATAGATAAGGATTTTATCCTTGATTCCCAAATCCCGTACAACAGAGGCACAGGCAGGTCCAGCTTCGGCAGCAAGGTTGATGGCAAGATTGATTTCAGGATACGCCTTCAGTGTATTTTCCCATTCCGTAGTAGCCTTCATTCTATCTGACTTGGATTCAGATATATTTACAACATTAAAGGAACCGCCATAGTTGTTGAACTGTCCCTTAATGGCCTCAATCTGGTCAACTGCAATCTGATAATTCAAGGCAGCAACCTGAATAGACATATTCAATTCGGCATTATTTCCATATTGAGTAACAACATCATCATAAAATGCTTTAGCCTGTACTTTTACGTCCTTTCCAAAATAAGCAAGTTGTCCTTCCAGATCTATGGGTGAATCCACAACAAGTACTGCGATTCCTGCATCAATCGCTGCCTGAACAGGGGCCGCCGGAACTAATCCCTGGGTGATGATGGCATCCACTTTCTGTGCCACTGCTGTTTCTACCAATTTCGCCATTTCTTCGGGAGAAACACCCTGTGGACCTACCCAGTCACCCTTGATATTAAGCTCTGAAACTGCCTGATCAAATCCGTCTTTTGCAAGGAGCCAGACAGGATGTGCCAGAAGGGGTGATACATACACAAAGTGCAGCTGCCCATCATCTTTTGAGTCTTCCTGACTTCCCGCCGCAAAAGCAGCTCCCATGCACATGGTGATCAATAAAACTGTTACCACTAATCTCTTCATAATAAACCTCTCTTTATATTTAGCATGTTTTGTTCACAAATGAAAAAACATACCGGATTCCAAACTATAAATATTCCTGATTCAGGTATTGGAAGAAGCTCTCAGGATAGAGACCTCATTAGCCTCTTCTTTCGACATGACCGCCTGAACACGCCCCTTCCCAAGGACAACAAATCGATCACAAATTGCCAGCAGTTCTGAAATCTCAGATGAAATGACGATGATGCTGACACCACTCTTTGCAAGATCATTGATGATTTTATAGATTTCTGACTTTGAACCCACATCAATACCACGGGTCGGCTCATCCAGCATCAGAATTTTAAGATCTGTCAGCAGCCATTTTGAGAGAATAACTTTCTGTTGATTACCACCGGATAAATTGGAAACCAAAGTATCCATATCCGGTGCTTTAACACTCAGTTTGTCAAAGAAAAATCGGGCTTGTTCCCGTTCTTTACTCTGATCGATCAGGAAGATTCTCTTGATTCTTTCAAGGATTGTGAGAGTCATGTTATGACAGATACTCATTGTCCCGATGATACCGTTTTTCTTTCTATCCTCAGTCAAAAGACCGATTCCATGTTTCTTGGCATCCTGAGTTGTTTTGATAGAGATCTCTTTCCCGGCGACGTAGATCTTTCCGGCACTCCGGGGAATGCTTCCGAAAATGGCGTTAATGGTTTCTGACCGTCCTGAACCGACGAGTCCACAGAGTCCCAGTATTTCACCTTTATTAAGATGGAAACTCACATCTTCAATAATATTTTTTCCATAGGCAGAAGTGTGAGGAACCATCAGATTCTCAATTCTCATTACCTCTGAACCAATGCTCTTTTCTACGGTGGGATACATTACATCCAGTTTCCGACCAATCATATCTTCAATGATTCTATGACTGTCATAACCCTCGTCTTTTTGGTATTCGCTGATATAAAAACCATCCCGGAGAATTACCATCCTGTCACAGAGCTTAAAGACCTCATCAAGTTTATGAGAGATGTAGATACAGGAAATGCCCTGATCTTTCAGATGTTCAATAATCCCCATAAGGTTATCTGTTTCAGAAGCAGTCAATACCGATGTAGGTTCATCCAGAATCAGAATACGCGGATTCCTCAATAGAGCCCTTGCAATACAGATCAACTGCTGCATGGATGGGCTTAGATTACGAACTGTGGCCTTCATATCAGTGACCAGATCCAGTCTGGCTAAGGCCTCCTCAGCAATCCTCTCGGCTTGTTTCCAGTCCACAAGACCCATGGATCTCAGGGGCAGTCTCCCCAGACAAATATTCTCTGTCACTGAAAGATCAAGCTCAAGATTCAATTCCTGATAGATCATAGCAATACCGTGATTCTCAGAATCAACAGGAGAATTAAAACGAAGCTCTTCGGAACCTGATAAGATACGCCCTTCCACTTCAGATGAGGGATACAAACCTGATAGAATTTTCATCAGGGTGGATTTCCCCGCTCCATTCTCCCCCATGACAGCCAGGATTTCATTTTCATAAAGCTCCATGGATACATTTTTAAGTGCAACAGTACCCAAAAAACGTTTTGTTATATTCTCAACCGAGAGAACTGTCTGTCTTTGCTGCATAGCTCAGTCCCTCCTGTTTATTAGTAACTCCGGTGGATCGGATGGAGCGTTTCAGCATCAGGTTTCTCTTATACTGATCAAGCATTACCGCGAGGATAAGAATTGTTCCTACTACCAGTTGCTGCCAATACACTGATATGCGCATCAGAGTAAGAGAGTTTGTCAGTATTTCCATAAACAGACCGCCTAGAATGGCACCCAGTATCGTACCTGTTCCACCCAGAACTGATGTTCCTCCGATAATTGACCCACAGATAACAGTCAGCTCATATCCAGTCCCTGCAGCTGCCTCTCCTGAACCGAGACGGGCAGCCATAAAGACACCAGCCAGACCAGCCAACGCAGAAGTAATCAGATAAACATAAAATTTTGTTTTCCCGGTATTGATTCCGGATATCCTGGCGGCCTCTTCATTTCCTCCGACGGCATACACAGCGCGTCCGAATGGAGTATGAGTTAAAACCACATGAAAGAGGATCGCAATGGAGATGGCTACAATAACAACCGTGGGAATAACACCAAAAAGTTTAACCTGTTCAATGGCTGTAAAATTCTTGGGGAGAGGGTAAACCGGAACACCTCTGGTTATGACGGAAACCAGACCTCTTGCTGCATATTGCATTCCCAGGGTAACGATAAGCGGCGGTATTCCGACTTTAACGATGATATAACCATTGATACAGCCGATAGCAGCACCCACCAGGACACCCGAAAGAATTGCAACAGGAACAGGAGCACCCGACTGTGCAACCATTCCCGAAACGACCCCTCCCAAAGCCAGTACAGAACCGACTGAGAGATCCAGCCCTGCTGTAATAAGAATGAGTGTCATTCCAGGAATGGCAATGAGAGCAAAACCTGATGAACGGAGAATATTAAATATATTCCCGCTGGAAATAAAATTACTGTTAATACAGGAAACGAAAACTATATAAACGGCTAAAGCCATTATGATACTGCTTTCCTGCCGATTTAGAAATTTTCTTATAGCACTTTCTATTACTGTTGAAGCGCTCTTCTTTTTGTTCAATGTCCTTCCTCCAGGATTTTTCATTCATTCAGCCTAATCCTGTTTTTGGAAGTTTAGAGTCTTAGAAATTGGTACATTCCTGTCATTCTTTGCAATTTATTGTCAGAAACTGGAGAATCATAAACAAATCCCCTCATAAAAATGAATAAATATTCTGGATTGCATTATTTTGATTTAGCAAAAATAAAGGCTGAACTCTTCAAAAGAAAAGTTCAGCCTTTATAATTGTGCCGGTGACGGGCATCTGGAAAATTCGACTATAAAAGGTAGTCAACCGCCTATCAACCGGCAGCTGATTCCAAGTTAAAATGAATTATTCAGAAGAGAAAAAATCTCAACACGTGAATGGACCTCCAGTTTTCTATATAGATTGTAGAGATGTGTATTTATTGTTCTTATTGAGATAGAAAGACCCTCAGCAATTTCATCATTAGTATATCCATTAAGTATGTACCTGAGAATTTCTTTCTCCCGGGGTGTCAAATCATACTTATCAATAAGGCGGTCCTTCTTGTTATGCTCATTTAACTTTTCATTTGCTTTTACAAGTTCTCGACTTCTCTCCTGTACAAGAGATTCCAGATTAAGATTGATCTCATCGATCATATTTCGATCTTTTACAAACTCATGAGCCAAAATGATGTTAGTTGTCAGAAGAAAAAGTGGGAGTCCTGCTCCTGAAATAAAGATTGAGTATCCCTGAATCAAATGAGGCAGTGTTAAATCATGGAGAATGGTTATCAGAGCAGGAATGAATCCAAAGGTGATGAGCGGAATAATTCTCGCACTCTCTTTTCGATTTAAATAGAGTCTGAATAAAAAATAGATAAGTGGAATGAGAAGAGTTATTTCAAAATATCCCAGACTCTTTCTGAGCATTCCGTATTCCTCAATGAAAAATGTAATAAGAAGAGAGAGAACTGGTATGACAAAGACAAGTAAGACTCTCCCCTTTTTCACTGGAAATCTACCGAAGGATTCAAAAAATCTCAAAGCTGAATATGTCAGTGAAAACTCTACGACAGCATAAAACTTCATCCACTGCATGGGAGAAAGAATCTGATAATTGAATCCCGGGATGGAGGTATGAAAGAGACTGCTCTGATTCAGGGAAAAAATAAATAAAAGAACTGCAAACCAGAAGAACTCGCTGTCTTTTTTTCGCCTTAAATAAATGAATAGATTATAGAATCCGAAAAAAAGAAAGATCACTGAGATGAATGCATTGATATCCTGATGAAGAAATCGCCTGGTAAGATAAAACTGCTCAATAATATTATATGATCCAAAGATGAGAGGTCCGTCTATGAGACCCTCTTTATTGACAAATATTTTTAAGCGGATAGTGTTCTCTCCTCTCTGATTGAGAAGAGGTGCCGGAATAATATAGAACCTGTCTTTGTTCCAGTCATTATGCCAATCCGGTGGAAATTGACCAGTCCTGCCCAAGAGAGAATCATTAACATATAATTCATCGGCAACTATGATTCTTCCACCATAGAATGCAAAGAGATTATCCTCCTCAGGTTCTGTCATTAATGTGAACGTAGTAGATATCTCTAAAAAACCTTTACCATCATCAAGGAATACTGTCAGATCACTAAACTCTTCTTCAGATATAGTGATTATCTTTTCAGTTCCATCCGCTTTCAACTCCCAGTTCTGATCACTGAGTTTAATAAATATATCTCCCGAATCTGTATCCCTGTTGCTGCAGGAAAAAAAGCTAAATATAACAATTAAAAATAATATGACTCTCTTCATCATCAAATAATAGCATATTTCCCAGAATCTACGCATATTTACATAGAGATTAAGCAAATCTGTGTAATGTACAGATAGAAAATACGGCCTTACACTGAACCCGATATGAAGATAATCAATGTAAATAATTATGGGATCAGTCCTGAATCAGAAAATAATACAGAAAAAATAATTCTGATTCTCAATCAAATCAGAGCTGATGCTTCATCTGAAAAATGCAAAATCATATTTCCCAGTGGAATCTTTCATTTTGACTTTAATGAAAGCCATTCATTTTCTCTTCCCATATCCAACCATTCAGAAGCCCCGAGAAGATCGGTATTCTATCTGGAAGATATGCATGACCTGACATTACAGGGAGAGAAAACAACCCTTCTCTTCACGGGAAACCTGATCCCCTTCTCCATAATAAATTGCAGTGGAATCCAGATAAAAGGCTTTGAGATTGATTTTACAGATCCATTTTGCCTACAGGGAACCGTCATTAAATCATCTGCTTTTTCATACACCCTCTCAATGGATGAAACATTGCCTATTTCGTCTGCATCTAGAGGCTTTACTCTAATGAGTAGTGAGGGGGAAATTGGAGGATCAGAAAGCATTGAGTGGGATGGTGATAAAAAGAGACGGGTTTTCCAGGCCAAAGCCCCCTGGATTATGGCAGGAAAGTCCAGCCATCTTCAAAACGGCTCCTTCAGAGTATTTTCTCCAGGACATCCCGCCGTAGGAAATAAAGTTATTACCAGAATCGGTGACAGAACACAACCGGGAGTACTCATCCATCAGTCAGAAAATATCTCACTCAAAGAAATAGAGATACGACACTGCAAAGCAATGGGTGTACTGGGACAGATGTCAGAAAACATTGATCTCTATTCAGTTTCTATAGCCCCTGGAGAAAACTCCGTCAGATTCTATTCGGCCCGGGATGATGCCTTCCATTTTTCGAACTGCCGCGGATTTATCAACATGAACAAATGTAGAGCTATTGGACAGATGGATGACGGGCTTAATGTTCATGGGACCTATTTAAAGGGAGAAAAACTTACAGCTTCCACCCTCAGATTGACATACGGGCATAAGCAAAGCAAGGGATTCAATCCTTTTAGAAAAGGAGACCTCATTTGCTTGCGGGACAGGGAAACATTGAAAGAAAATGGAAAAACACTTTGCCTATATGTGGAACAGATAAATGAGAAGACTATCGAAATACTCCTCCAGTCAGCTTTATCAATTCCCCGGTACAATATTGTTGAAAATCTGAGTACAGCTCCAGATTTAAGGGTGGATAATTGTGTATTTAAGAATAACCGTGCCCGGGGGGTTCTTGTAACAAGCCCGGGCAAAGTAAGAATAAGGAATAGCTATTTTGCCCCCACAGGAGCCGCTATTCTGATCGCAGCTGATTCGCTCTCGTGGTTTGAATCAGGGGGAGTCAGAGATGTGCTTATTGAAAACAATACAATGGAGCACTGTAATACTGAGTCATACCAATATTGCAAAGCTGTAATATCCATTTACCCGGAATTAGTGAAACCAGATAAGTCTCAATCTTTTCACAGAAATATTCGTATAAAAGGCAATCATATAAAAACTTATGATGCTCCGATTCTCTATGGACGTTATACCGACGGCATAACTTTTGAAGACAATACACTTGAAAAAACAAATGAATATAGAGCCTGGCATAAGAATAAGAAGGCCTTCTATTTTGAAAATTGTAAAAATATAAACATTCGAAATAATGATCTGGATAAGAACCTGATCAGCTGTGAAATAAGGGAGAAATAATGGATCTAAGCAGAAGTGACTACACTCTGAAAGAAAAGATATTCATAGGATTGGCACCTACAAGTGCAGGGTTGGTGGGGATTCTGGTGAACTCTTCATTTATGAAATTTTATACCGACTTCATCGGTCTCAGTCCTGCCTGGTATGGTGTTGTATTTACAATATTCACCATATGGAATGCGATAAATGACCCTATCCTCGGATTATGGGCTGACCAGCGGCCCTATATAGAGGGAAAAGGTAAATATATTCCCATTATGAGGAAATCCTTACCTATTCTGGGGCTTTCGACTTTTGCAATGTTACTGGCTCAACCGGATTGGCCAGAGCTTCTTATGGCAATTTACCTCCTGATCGGACTGATTATCTGGGAAGCCGGTCAGACCCTTTTCAATGTCAGCTTCCGCGCCTTCCACATAAATGCTTTTATCTCTATGGATGAGAGGACGGAAGTTCAGGTTATCCAGAATTATATCGGAATGATACCAGTTTTCATTGGAGGGATGATTCCCGCATGGTTCCTTACAGGATCTTTTAAGCTGAAGACCATCGTCCTCATATATACCGGGGGTGTTGTGATCAGCATGTTTATCGGATATTTGAGTATTCGTTTTATGGAAGAGCGTCCAGAGTTCTATAAAAATCTCGAAGTGACCAAGGGGATAAAAGAACTTTGGATACTTCTTAAATCTCTTATTGTTGACAGATCTTTCCTACTGTTTGTTATCGCCTTCTTTATCATAAACGGAGTCGCAGGTAGTTATTTCACAGCCTATCTCTACTATATGGATAATGTACTTCTAGTTTCTGGAATCTGGAGTGTCATCCCCGATGTTGGAACAGGTATTGTTCAGATGATCTTCTACCCCGCCGTTATATGGTTAGTCACAAAGTACGGGGGAAGAGACAGTCTTTCCAGTTTTCTCATTTTTGCTGTTGCCGGACATTTGATACTGACATTTAATATTTCCTACTGGGCAGCCGTTGCCGCCTATATGATTATGTTTGTCGGCTATGCTGTCCTCTATTCCACTAATGGCCCTCTGGAGGGGATTCTGGTTGATCATCTGGAATTAAAGACTGGAAAAAGACAGCCCGGTGTTGTCAGGGGACTCATGTCCGTGATTATGACCCCCTCCATCACCATTCAGACACTCATATTCTCATCTCTTTTAACAACAAGTGGTTATGACGGTTCTGTCAAAGAGCAGACTGCAGAAGTTGTCAGGGCCATCCGTTTGGGAGCTGGAGCCATTCCCGCTGCATTCCTTATTCTTGGAATCATAGCCCTTCGCTTTTTCCCCATTGGGAAAAAAGAGGAATTGAGAATTCAAAAAGAAATCACAGAAAAACATCATAGCCGCATCAACGGAACAGAGGCCGAATGACCAACAGACATACTCTTCGATCATATAATCCAGCAGGACAATGGACTGAGGCCTACCCTCTGGGCAATGGAACCCTTGGAGCCATGGTTTATGGTGATCCCCGGAATGAGATTATTGAACTGAATATTGACACTCTCTGGTCAGGATGCATCACGAAAAAAGGAAATACCCAAGAGAGCAGGAATTGGACTGGTTCTTTGAAAAAGGTAAGAGAGCATATCTCGAATAAAAAGTACCATCAGGCCGACAGAGTCATCGAGAAAGAGATGGGAGGGATGTGGACTGAGGGATATCTCCCTGCCGCTTCCCTAAGTATTAAAAAAACGGTTCAGGGCGATGTAGAGAACTACAATCGAGAACTTAGGATGGATCAGGGTATTGTTGCTTCAAGTTCTTCCTCTGCACTGTCCAGGGATAATCGAACAGCATTTGCGTCCCTCCCCGGGAATGTAATTATCTATAAAATTGAAACTGACCAGGAGAGTGAAATTATGATTTCTCTCAATTCACTTCTCAAACATAATAGGTCGTTCGGAACAGAGATTATCCTCAATGGACGGGCCCCAAGCCATATGGATCCACCCTATGACAAGACCAGCGATTCTCTCCTCTATGATGAAAAAGACCGGGGCATGGATTTTTCAATAGCCGTCCTTCCCGTAGGTGCCGAAACAATCTCTACATCAGCTGAAAGCATGACAGTCAGCTTTAAAAAAGAACTCATCCTTTATATAGCAATGTCTACAGAATACGAGGAGATGAACGGACTTGAAAGATGTTTGAAATCTGTAAACGAAGCGGCTCTTAAGGGTTATGAAAAAAATCTGGAAGAACACAAAAAAGATTTCAAATCTCTTTACAACAGGGTTGAGCTGGATCTGGGTGGGAGAGATTCCTATATAGGAATTGATGAAAAACTTAAAAGGATGAAAGGACCGGCCGCGCTGCGTATTGAAGAACTGCTCTTTAATTATGGCAGGTATCTCCTTATTTCCTCATCACGTCCGGGGAGTCGTCCCGCAAATCTTCAGGGAATTTGGAATAATACACTGTTCCCTCCCTGGAGCAGTAATTATACATTAAATATCAACACTCAGATGAATTACTGGCCGGTAGAGGTGTGCAATCTTTCGGAGTGTCATGAACCCCTCCTGAAATTTATCGAAGAACTCTCGGACAGGGGTGAGAATTCAGCCCGAAGCCTTGGATGCAACGGTTCAGCCTCTCACCACAATTCAGATTTATGGGCCTCGGCCCTGCAGGTAAAGGGTTCTCCCGCATATGCATTCTGGCCCATGTCGGGAGTCTGGCTGACAATGCATCTCTGGGAACACTACCTGTACTGTGAAGATGAGATTCTACTTCAGGAGAAAGTAATTCCCATAATGGAAAAATCAATTTTATTCTGTCTTGACTGGCTTGTTGAGAACGAAAAAAATGATCTTACGACGTCTCCCTCTACTTCACCGGAAAACAGATTTCGTTTTGGTTTTCGTTTTGGTTTTCGTACTGGGGCAGCGAGCTCCGGAACCACAATGGATCTGTCACTGATCAGAGAACTTTTTAACAACTACCTTGAGGCCTGCAGGAGAGCAGGAAAAGATAAGAATGAACTCTTCATTAAGGCTGAAAAGGCTTTGGACAGGATTCACCCCTTCTCAATTGGAAAAAAAGGGCAGCTTCAGGAATGGAATGAGGATTTTTATGAATCTGCAACAGGCCATCGTCATTTAAGCCACTTAATCAGTCTTTTCCCAGGTAAGGAGCTTACGGACAAGAAGAACAGCTCTTTCCTTCAGGCCTGCCGAAAAACCCTGGAGCGAAGAACTCGCTGGGGCAAGGGTTGGACAGGTTGGAGTATTGCCTGGCATTCGGTTCTGAGGGCGAGACTCGGTGATGGAAATGAGGCTGAGGAGAATATCTCCTACCTCCTGAAGGAATGCTCATTTCCCAACCTTATGGGTAAACATAAACTGAGTCCCCTTCCCTTCAGCAAAGCCGGTGTATTCCAGATTGACAGTAATTTAGGTATCACAGCTGCTATGGCTGAAATGCTCCTCCAGAGTCACAACGAATTCATCCACTTACTTCCGGCTCTTCCTGAAAGGTGGGAATGCGGGTCTGTCAGGGGATTACGTGCTCGTGGTGGTTTTGAAGTAGATATCCAGTGGGATATGGGTAAACTCCTCTCTGCAAAAATCATGAGTGCTGAAGCTAAGGACTGTGCTGTTAAATCTAAAGACCCTCTTGAGCTTCGGTCTGGAGAGAAAGTGATCTCAGTATCTGATGAAAATGGAATCTTAAGATTCCAGGCGGAAAAAGGATGTGAATACAGAATAACAGAGAGAAAAGGACAATTATTATGAGAAAATTTTTAAAAGCTCTACTATTTACTGAGGTTATCTTTGGGACTATTTCATCAATGGGCTGTTCCACTATTGAAGGAGTCAAAAACAATGATCTCTGGCACCACGAAAATGAACTGAATAGAGAAGACTATCCCTCAATGGTTCTGCCATCTGACAGAGATTTCAAAATATTGGTTCTAGCAGATATTCAATTGGAATCTCTACCTCATAAGGATTCAAAAGCCCTGAAGACCGTACGGGAAATGGTTGAAAAAACCATGCCCGATTTGATTCTGACTGTGGGGGATAATACATCCTGGAAATTTGATCACAAACTGACACCCAGATTAATTAAGACATTTGAAGAGTTTGAGATCCCCTGGGCCGTAACTCTGGGAAACCATGATGCCGAAGGAAGAGCTGACAGATACTGGATCGGGAATCTTTATGAAAATGCAGAGAATTCTCTCTTCAAAAGCGGGCCATCCAATATTCACGGAGTCGGTAATTCTGCAATTCAACTGGTGGATAATGAAGGAGAACTACAGCAGCTCCTGGTACTCATTGATTCCAATGCCAGCCGGGTTCATCCCCGGGGAGAGACTTATGATTACATTTACTACGATCAGATACAGTGGTACCGATGGCTGATCGAAGGGTTTGCTGAAGTACCAAGCCTTGCTTTCTTCCATATCCCCCTGGTGGAGTTTAAAGAAGCAGTGGCTGAATACAATGAGGGGAAAATTTCTGATAAAGAGGTGTTTGGTGAAAACAGAGAAGATGTATTCTGTGCACATCTAAATACCGGACTCTTTGACGTCATGAAGGAACTGGGAAGTACAACTCACATATTCAACGGTCACGATCATGTAAATAATATTTCAATTCCCTTTGAAGGAATCAGGATGACCTATGTTCTTAAAACCGGACCGGCCAGCTATTCGGATAAAGATATGCGAGGAGGGACCCTGGTGACCATAGCCCGGGAAACAAATGAAATCTCAATCGCACATATTTTCTCCGACTTATGATCTTTTTTGAGGAATAGAAAATGAGAAACAATCAGATACACTGGAGAGATTTAAGTGGAGAATTTTATGATGGAGATAAAAAAACCGTCATGGAACGTCCCTCCATACACTCCTACGACAAAACCCTAACAATGAAAATCCTCTTATCCCGTCCGGATCTGGAAAATGATGGAGAATCCATTGTGGTCTGTACATTTAAGCGTCTCCGGACATTTATTAGAGAACTGGATACACAGACTAAGGGTATTCCGAAGATACTCTATCTGGTGGGATGGCAGTATGAGGGGCACGATACAGGTTATCCTGCCTTTTTCCAGGTAAATTCACGCCTTGCAGAGGAGGGAGAAGATGCGACACAACTCCTTAGGGAGATCATGGAGGAATCAACGGCTTACAATACGACAGTCAGCCTTCATATCAATATGACCGATGCCTATCCCGGAAATCCCCTTTGGAATGAGTATGCAGAGGAAGATCTGATCAGCAAGAGACGGTCCGGCCGTTATCTTGTAACAGGCTGCTGGTATGGTCGAAAAGCATATCAGATCTGTTATACACGAGAGTGGGAATCAGGAAGGGCTGTAGATCGGATTAATAAATTAATGGATCTTCTTCCCTTGGAAAAAGCAGGTACTGTTCATATAGATGCATTTTTCTCCCGACCAAGCCGTTTTCATGGAATTTCTGTGGAACAGGAGCAGGCTGCAAGAAGAAAGATCATTCGCTACTGGAGAAGCCAGGGAGTCGATGTAACCAGTGAGTTTATCTACAGAGAAAAGGGTCGTGATGATCTGATAGGACTTGTCCCCATGGTCTGGCACCTGAATCAGAAGAAAAAAGATTACCTGAATAGACCGGCCCGATTACTAAGTGGGGGTAATATCAATAAAGATCTCCGGGGGGATAAAAAACTGAACCGGCTGTTTGGCGGGTCCACCAGAGGGGAAAGCCATTTCTCAGACAAAGAGATGACAGCCTTTAACCATCGGTGGCAGCAGCCTTTTATGAAGGATTTTTTTACCAACACCCTCTCCTGGTATTATCTTAACAATTTCAAAAGGCTCTCAGTCGATCCACTCAGTCGATTTGCCCTTCTGGATCATAATATCCGGACTGAAAAGAAAAACTCCGTCATCAAAGAAAATGATTCCTGCATTTCATACAGGGGAGATCTTTGTATTCCCGCACTTTGGAGTAAGACTCCTCTACTTGGTGTTTTCAGCCGGAAAGGAACTGCAGACAGGGAATGGGAGCTGCCCGAAACCTGGGGGGAGATAAAGGAAGTCCATTATGAACCTGCCTGCGTAGGGAGCAGGAAGAAAACAATTCCCGTAAAAATGAGAAAAATAAAGATTTCACTCAGCAAAGGAGAAGGTGGATGGATATTCCCGTAGTTTACAGCAATGCTCAATACCCCTGGGAGGAGAAACTGGGAAATCACAGGGTTCACATTGAGGTTCCCCAGCATTCCCTGGATAGGAAATATGCAGCATTGAGGATTCCCTGGAGACGAAGGGATAGTCACCCGGAACGGAAAAAACTGATAATAACTGATCACACAGGTCAAAGGGTTAAGACAATTCATCCCATCAGTATTAACCGTGAAAAGGCTGAAATTTTATTCAGACAGATCCCGGGTTCTCATGAATATTACCTCTATTACCTCCCCTTCAGACCTCAGAAATCTCACGGTTATTACAATAAGGATTATTTCAGGAGAGATCTTCGCCCCTCGACTTTAAAGCTCCCGACAATAGGAATTCCAGGTCTTGGTAAATACTCATTGGAGCAATATCTCAATAATACTCAGGTTGGGGCGGCCGAAGTGAAAGCCTTCGAGGCCAGAACAGAATTTGACAGTTTCTATCCTATGGAACTCCCTCTCCATGATTCGGAAAAAGAGATTTTTTTAGGGAAACACATGGATGACTTGATAACTGTTATTGAAAAACGGGAATATCCCATAAAAATGACAGGTCACTTCCCTCTCCGTTGGCTTGAGAGAAAAGAATTGAATCGAATTGAGTCGACAGCCAAAAAGAATGAATATTTTGCCTTTCAGCTTGCTGTTTCTCCACAGGAAAAAGATCTGAAAAATGTACAAGTCTCGATCATCGATTCCGGTCCTTTTTCTAAAGAGTATTTCTGTTGCTACAATACAGATGCTGTGGATATCGATGGTATTCCATTTACAAAAATAGTAAATGTATCCAAAGGTAAAATCCAAGCCCTCTGGATGGGACTTGATATTCCGAAGCAGGCTAAGCCCGGTAAATACAATATAACCCTTAAAGTATCCGCTGAAAATTATAACGGACAGACAATGAATCTGGAACTGACAATTCTAGATGAGATCATTGAGGACAGAGGAGACTCCCGTCCCGAGCTTTTTTCACGTATCCGCTGGATGAACTCTACAATCGGTCTGAATAATTCCCTTATTGCACCCTTCCCTCCACTCAAACTCAATGAGCGGTCAATCTCAGTTTCAGAAAAGACAGTAGAATTAACTGAGCTGGGACTCCCGGCACTAATTAAATCAAAAGATTCCCTTCTCACAGGGCCACTCCGTTTTTCAGTAAAATCTGAACACTCCGGCATAGAGGTAAATAATTCTCTGAGCTTTTCTAAAGTTGAAGAGGGAATTATCTGCTTTGCAAACAAAGTAGTGACAGACAAGTATATGATCGGGATAAAAGGAAGTTGTGAACCAGACGGAACACTCTCCTATAAGATGGAAGTAAGAGCATCTGAAGACCTGGATTACGATGATATTTCTCTCATCATTCCCATGAATAAAGGGATTGCACAATATGCAATGGGAATGGGACTTAGAGGAGGAAAAGCTCCTGAAAATTATATAAGCCACTGGAAAGGTCCCTGGAACAGCCTCTGGATGGGTAACGATAAAATAGGATTGCACTGCACCTTTCTTGGATCGGATTATGAGGGACCTATGCAGAACCTCTACAAACCAGCACCACCTTCGTCATGGAGCAACAATGGTCGTGGAAGAGTAGAGCTGAAAGAGAATGGAAAGGAACTCACCCTAAAGGCAACAACGGGAAAGGGGAATCTCAGAAAAGGAGAAACACTTTCTTTCCGTTTCTCCCTCCTCTTAACACCTGTTCGTCCACTGGATACTGAAGCACAGTTCCGGGACCGCTATTTTCATAATCCCCGGCCTGAAGCTTCTGCAATAGAAGGGAACTGCCGGGTGGCCAATATTCACCATGCCAGCGATGTAAATCCATATATAAATTATCCCTTCCTCAGATTTGAGGAGATGAATAAAAGAATTGAAGAATTCAGAAACCTGGGAATGAAAACAAAGATCTACTATACGGTGAGAGAGCTGACCAGCCGAGTCTGTGAACTCCCATTTCTACTGAGTCTTGGAGATGAAGTATTAAGCCGAAAACCCAGGAAGGGATTCTTCTTTAACAGCGCCAAAGGATATCCCTGGTTGAGGGAGCACATAGATGACGGTTACGGCCCTGAATGGTATGCCCCATTGGATGACAATACAATTGATGCGGCACTGTTAACAAGCGGAGAATCCAGGTGGTTCAATTACTATCTGGAGGGTTTGAACTGGCTGATAAAAATACAGGGAATAGATGGACTCTATCTGGACGATGTAAGTTATGACAGAAGGATTCTCAAGAGAATGCGGCGAATCCTCAACCAGAAAGAGGGAACAATGCTTGATTTACATTCCAATACGGGATTTTCCAAAGAACCGGCTGTCCAGTACACAGGATTCTTTCCCTACCTGAATAAGCTATGGTTTGGCGAGATGTTCCGCTACAACCGAATGTCCCCTGATCAATGGTTTGTTGAAGCATCGGGTATCCCCTTTGGACATATGGCCGATATGCTTCAGGGGGGAGGAAACCGGTGGAGAGGAATGGTCTATGGAATGACAGTACGTCTTCCATGGGTGAGTGATAGAAATAAAGCCGATCCCAGACCAGTCTGGAAAATCTGGGATGATTTTGGAATTAAGGATTCACAAATGATCGGCTATTGGGATTCAGAGTGTCCCGTCGTATTTGATAATGATAAGATAAAGGCAACTGTCTACCGGAAAAAAGAGAGCGTTCTTATCTCTGTTGCCAGTTGGGCTTATCTTCCCCGGAGATGCAGAGTTACTCTGGATTGGAAGAGTCTGGAGATTGAAAAAAAGGATGCTGAATTCTATTTCCCGGAAATTAAGGACTTTCAAAAGAGTCGTACAATGAATCCTGATGAAGCCATTATGTTCTATCCCCGGAAAGGGTATCTCATCATCGTAAGCGGTAATTCTTTCCATCTTGCGTAATTTATATTTGGATTTATATTTAGATTTATACTTCATTAAAAATCATAAAGGAATATCGTTTTTTTCTGAAACAAGGGACAACGAACCAGAGAAAAGCAAATAATGGTTTGTCAGTTTTTTATCCAGAATGTGATGCATTTAAGATATCCCTGAGATGGAAGTTGTAAATTCTGTTGAGGAGCTAAAAAGATAGTCTGCAAAAGGGGCGGGAATGATTAATTAAAGAAGGGCCATCCAATAATTATTGGATGGCCCCTGTCATTTTATTTAATCTGAATTTATGGAATCCAGATAGTAACTACGTCTTTGTTCTCGGCTAACCAGGCACGAGCGGCATCTACTTCACCTTCGTCTGATTCCCGGATAGCAACCATCAAAGAACCTAAATCGTTATTGCTGATATTCATATTTGTAAGAAACTGAGCAAGTTCCGGTTTGTCAGCAGTCAGTCCTTTTCTTGCAGTTATGTGAATATCACCTGAACCCCAAATTTGTTCACCATCCTGCTCGAGAAAAGTCAGGTCATAATAACCGAACATAGAATGAGGTTTCCAGGCGGTTACGACAATCCACTCTTCATTAGAATAAGCATCTTTCATGGCTGCCATCATTGCAGGACCAGAAGAAGCAAGCAGTTTATAACCTGCATCATCAAGACCATATGCCGGTATAAGATCACCTTCAGTTGTTTTCATGATACCAGCTCCGGCATCTATTCCGATAATGGTTTTATCTAACTTTTTCATAGCTTCCGGTTTTTTAAGGTCAGAAACAGTTTTAATGCCGGCCTCATTCATGTATGTTGGAATAGCTAATCCACTTTGAGTACCATCGTATACATTACCAAGATCGACGAGATCGTCACCGAACTGTTCAATATAATCCTTATGAAGAACGGGCAGCCATGTTTCCATAAAGGCATCCTGATCTCCAGCAGCGACACTTGCGTATCCGGGTGCTACATCAGCAGCTGTAATAGTTACTTCGTATCCCATCATGTCTTCCAGTATAACTTTTGCTAAATTGGTATAAGCAACACCTTCTTCCCAGTTGGCATAGACCAGGTTAGCGGTCTTTACGTCTGCTTTTGATTCCTGTTGTCCCGCTGCGAAAACAGCTGTTGCCGCAGTCGAAACCATAAGAACGATCATTAAGATCTTTCGTAAATTGTTCATTTTTTCTCCTGTTAAAATAGTAATATAATGATTCCGGAAATGTATTCCGAAAAAATCCAATGTTAATTCTAACGCGTCTGCGTCGTCGAGAAAGCCTGGGTAACCCTATCCAGAAAAATAGCCAGAATTACAATACAAATTCCGCCTTCAAAGCCCATATCAATTTTTAATTGAGTTATCCCCTTGAGAACCACATTTCCCAAGCCTCCTGCTCCAATCATTCCTGAGATCACTACCATGGAAAGAGCCAGCATGATGGTCTGATTGACTCCTGCCATAATGGTCGGAAGTGCGACTGGTAATTCTGCTTTGAAAAGCATCTGTTTAGGGGTAGCGCCAAAGGCTCGGCAGGCCTCGTGGATTTCAACCGGAACTTGTCTGATGCCTAAATTTGTCAGCCGTACTACAGGGGGCAGTGAAAAGATCAAGGTTGCGATAACACCTGGAACCGGTCCCAATTTAAAAAGCAGTACAGCAGGAATTAAATATACGAAAGCCGGAAGAGTCTGCATGAAATCCAGTATGGGACGCATGATTTTCCAGACAGAGTCCGATCTCGACGCCCATATCCCCAGGGGTAGACCTATGAGTAATCCAAAGATTACGGCGGAAAAAACAAGGGAAAGAGTATCCATGGTTTCCGACCAATATCCCATATAGAGGATTAGGAGAAATCCAATCAGGGTAAAAAGAGCAACACCTTTTCCCGCAACTTTCCAGGCCAATAAGCTAAAAAGTCCTATCATTACGAATGAGGGGGGGAAGTGAAACAACCAATTCACTCCATCTAAAAAGCCTTCAACTACAAAAGCAATGAAATCAAACAGCCAATCAGCTTCTTCGGTCAGCCATTCAATAATTTTTTCAAATCCTGCACCAATATCAAAAATCTCTCTTATCCTGTTCATTTAACTTTATTTCCTTTATTCATTCTGGGAGGTCTCTGTTTCTTCAAGTATTTCGCTGAAAACAGTTGGTGTCTCGGAATCGTCGACACCCTCATTGACCTCGGCAATAATCATCTCTCTACTAACAATTCCCAAAAACTTATTATCTTCATTGATAACGACTATAGGGTGTTTTGTTTGGAGAGCAGTGCCAAGCAAATCAGCAATGGCTGTATCTGGAGTTGTAGTATAAAAATCGTGTCTAACTATTTTGGAAAGATCAGTTTCTTTATTTTTCTTCAGTTCTATGACATCCTCAATGTGAATGATTCCTTTCAGCCTTCTTTGGGAATCCACCAGATAAGCGTAGGATTTACTATGCTTTTCCATCAAATGCAGAGCAGCCTTGGGGCCGTCTTTAGAACTATTTAAAAAAGGGCAGCTCTGTTTAATGGAGCTTGCTGTTATTGTCTTTGTCCGATCGACATTTTGAACAAATTCTTTTACATAATTATCAGCGGGATTTGAGAGAATGTCCTCGGGAACCCCTATTTGTCTTATGCGCCCCTCTGGTCCCAGGATGGCAATACGATCACCAATCTTCAAGGCTTCATCAAGATCGTGAGTTATAAATATAATTGTCTTATGCATTTTGTCCTGGAGGTCGAGCAGCTCATCCTGCATTTGAGCCCTGATGAGAGGATCTAATGCACTGAAGGCTTCATCCATGAGCAGTATTTCCGCATCATTTGCCAAAGCCCGCGCAAGTCCAACGCGTTGCTGCATACCACCGGAAAGTTCGCTGGGAAAACTAAACTCAAAACCTTCAAGACCAACGAGCTTTATGGCCTCCATAGCCTTCTCCCGTCGTTCTATTTTTTCCATACCACCCAGCTCCAGACCGAATTCAACATTGTTTACAACGTTTCTGTGGGGAAGGAGTCCAAAATGCTGAAAAACCATGGACATTTTGTAACGGCGAAGCTCCCGGAGCTGTTCGCTGTCCATCTTAACAATGTCCTGTCCATCAATCAGGATCTGACCGGCAGTTGGCTTTATCAGCCGGTTTAAACATCTTATAAAGGTTGATTTACCGCTGCCGGACAGTCCCATAACGACAAATGTTTCTCGTCTATGTATCTCAAAGGTTGCATCATTGATTGCTACTGTGCACCCGGTTTCCTTTTTTATTTCCTTTTTCGATTTCCCTTCCTTTATCAGCGAAATCGCGTGTTTTGGATTTGTACCGAATACTTTATACAAATCCTTTACTTCTACTAAAGCCATTTATAGTATCTCCTTAAGATAATTGTTAATTTTGATAGGAAAATAATTATTTTTGATAATCACAACCTGAAGATCATATCTCTGTGAGAAGGAATTGGATGATAATCTTATGTAAACAGGTCTTCAAACATATTGGATTACTTATGAGTATCCAAACCTGGAATAAATCCTTTTGATTTCGAGAGGGAAGTTGTCAATGCTCCTGTAATCGCGCGGACTGCAGATTCAATGTTTAGCTTGCCCATCTCAATCATAAATGCTGTTTTTATATTCAGTTCCTTGATATATTTTTCAACGGCTATGTTGAACCGTGATTCCAGCTCCTTGCCAGTCAAGGCGTTTTGCCTTTTAAAGAGCTTTAAAAATTTCTGTTTTTTAACATCTGAAAGAACATCAGCAACAATAGTTTTCAGGACTCTGATAACCTCAGCTATAGAACCTGAAGAAGGAACCATAATAAATTTATATTTATTTCCATTAAATGCAAAAGGACTGGTCCTGTTACGGTCTGTTGAATCTTTAAACAAGCGAGGAAGATTGGATGTACCCATTCTTACAAAATCAACGTTAGTTGTTTTTGTTTTTTCCCCCGCGGCATAATTATCTAATATCCCAGTAAGGGTGTCAGCTAAATAAACCCTGATGATTGAGGGTGAACCTTCATGCCCACCTAATCTCAGGTCGTGACGCTCTGCAATCCGTCCCATCAATTTCATGATATTTTGATTGTTGTCGGATGCAATATTTGCGGTGCAAAAGATTTTCGCCATTTCAAAATGATTGGGACCTACATAGCCCCGCGCTTCAAATGTCTCTTCCAGATCCCCTGAAGGGAAAGATGAAGCATCAGATTCTCCCTGTAAAAGAGATTTACCGGAAAACTCCATTAGGACGTTTCCACCGATAGTCGGCTCCATCTCAATGGCCCACTCTTTCATTGCCACTGCGTTCTTTTCTTTCCCTTTCTGCACACGCTTTGTTCTTTCGAAGTATTTCTGGGAAATCCTGTCCTGCATGACGGAGTTACTGAAAAAGTTGATTCCATTTATTGATGTAATTGAAATAAATACTCTCCTTGTTTTTTCCTGTTCCTCCTTGATCGGAGGCAAAAAATCTTATTCCCATTTATATGGGGAGTCTTCAATGTTATTTTTTATCCTGCTTAACATTTCTGTCCATTGAAACAAACACCCTATTACCGCAGACTGGACAACGGACATAACCTGTAGTCCACAACACGGTCGTCTTCATCCTCAGCTTTCCATCACAAGACGGACAGGTAGTAATTCTCTGTTCACTCATATTATCTCCTTGTTTTGCTTTTATTAAATTTCTGGTAAATCTTCCAACCCACTACTTGTTTGATAAAGGTCGCGGATTCTTGTAGCAGGCATACACACTGCTAGAGCTAATAAGGATTGACTCCGATGGGAACTCAGCCATTCATTAAGTCCTCCAAATCATCTACCCTGTCATTCACTCCCTGCAAAAACTCAGCTTGATTATTCACTGTCACTCTAGCGGAACGAATACGTTTTACTGCCGCGGTTGAAATGCTGGATACTTCATTGGAATGGTTAAAATGAGTAGGAATGTATTCGACGGCCTTTTTAAAGTTATCCACTGATTGCACATCAGGCAGACCGACCATTCTTTTTCGGAAATAGTGAGGGCAGTACATTGCACAATATTCGATTGTCATAATCAAAGCGGAATAGGGATTTATATAAAGAATCCTATTCACTTTGTCGTGCTTATCTCCATAGGAGTCCGATGTTCTGACTCCCATAGCCCCATCTTCTATTAGCGTTTCTTTTGAGGGTATTGCCAATTTTCGAATTGGGTCATTTGGATTTTCAGGATCTATTATTGACAGGTCGTACTTGGGAATAATCATAGCTTGGAGCTTCACAACTCTACGATTGTTCTTATCTTCAACCGGATTCAATGGAATGAGCTGTTTGAGTTCTTCCACGGTGGTTATGTTTTTTTTAAATTTTGCAAACCATTTAAAATTGCTTGTAAAATTCAACTCTTTAAAATTTTGCTGTAACGGTTGAATGCTTCCTCCCGGAAATAGGTAGGAAGTGTATAAAAGAACACGCTCCACCTCTATAAATTAATTTATAGAGTTAGAGTGTTTAAGTTTCGCCTAATGACTCACTTTATACCACAAGTGTAGTATAATCCATTGCCTTTGAGAGACCCTAGATAAACCCCAGTTCTAAAAAAATTTTTCTTTCATAGTTTCCTTCTTCCTTTCTGCTTGTATTGCTACTACCTAAGGCATCAACAAACTCACAGAAAAAGTAATGCTATGATTTACTTCATTTAAATCAAATATAACAAGCCAAAAGAAGAATGTCTACCCGCAGAAGGAACAACACCCGTGATTGAACCTTTTTCCTTTGGACACAAAAACGCTCTATTTTTTGACATCCAAAGTCTCGTGGATTACTATTTTTACATCTCTAAGCACTTGAATGAAAAGAATGAAAGTGCATACCTGATAATTTTTTATCTTCATAATTTCTCCGGTATTTTCTACAATTTCAGCATCAGGATTTTTTTTGATTTCCTGATGCATTCTCTGTTTTATATAATAGGCATGATATTCAGAGATGATGTTTCTAACCTTTTTATTAAAAAATTATCAGACAATGATCGAGAGCTTTTCCTCTGAATGAGTCGTATAATATTTCAACAAGTGCACGACTGTTGAATGACGAATAAGATGGGGGGTTATAGAGGTTCAAGTCCTCTCTACAATCAACCTTTATCAGCCAATACCAAAACTCAATAGTTCTATTTTACCAGCTTCAATTCCGGCAGAACCCAATCACCATTGAAATAAGATTCTGTAGGTTCGTATATTCAAAGAGTCAAATTCCAATCTTTAAAAAAAACCATACAATTTACCTCATTTTTGTCACCACAATAATGAATAACGTATGAACCGTCATCATCAAGTACAGGATATTGACTATTGATATTTTAAACGTAACCCTAAGGGTAACCTTCTTCGTCATATAGAGTAATAGACCAGAAATCTGATGTTGGTACATCTTTGCGAATCAGTAATGAAGTAAAATATTCCCTTTTGTAAACTGCCTTTTTCATCTATTTGCTCCTTGTTTAAAAACTTAAGCTGATAGAGGATTTGTCAATATCAGGAGTGATGAGTAATCCCTGATCAATAAGTAACTGTGAAGCACCTTCAATATTACATTTCTTATCAAAGCCACGCAGTAAAACTTTCCAATTCTGCCCCTGACCCTCTTTGTTTATCTGATAAAAATTATCTGATCGGCTGATACGGACTTCCATGACCCTGTCTGCTTTCTCGTTGTAAATTACTGCTTCAGTAGTTTCACCTTCACCAAGTACAAATAAATGAAAGAGAACACCATCTGAATAATCATAATCCGGCTTCTCAATATTATTTCCAACAGGTATCAGTGAGCCTTGTTTTACCATGACAGGGAGACTGAAATAACTATGATTTTCACTGACCCACCGGCCGCCGATGCTCACAACACCAGTTATGAAATGGGTCCATTGACCCTCAGGCAGATAATACTGAATAGATCCCTGATCATTGAACAGGGGGGCAATAAGAAGAGAATCACCAAACATATACTGCTGATCCAGAGAATCACAGCCTCTGTCTTGAGGGAATTCCATCATCATAGCTCTCATTACAGGAACACCGGTATGAGCTGTTTCACATGCTTTTGAATAGATATAGGGCATTAGAGAACACTTGAGGTTGATAAAAAACCTGAGAACATCGTTTGATTCTTCATCAAAGTTCCAGGGGACACGATATGACTCATTCCCATGGAGCCTTGTATGAGTCGTAAAGGCACCAAAGGCAGTCCAGCGTTTAAATAGATCTGCTGTAGCCGTTTTCTCAAACCCGCTGATATCATGGCTCCAGAAGCCGAATCCCGATAGTGACAGGGATAAACCGCCTCTTAAACTTTCGGCCATGGACTCATAAGTAGCAGAACAGTCACCACCCCAATGAACAGGAAATTTCTGCCCTCCAGCTGTAGCCGATCTGGCGAAAAGCAGTGCCTGGTTTACACCCCTCAGTTCTTCAACTACCTCAAAGACTGCTTTATTATAAAGATATGTATAATAATTGTGCATTTTAACTGGGTCAGATCCATCGAAATATCGGACATCCACGGGAATGCATTCACCGAAATCTGTTTTAAATGTATCAACACCCTGTGCCATTAATTGTCTGAGCTCATTCTGATACCAATCAACAGCTTCAGGATTAGTAAAATCCACCAGAGCCATTCCCGCCTGCCACTGATCCGTCTGCCAGACATGACCATCAGAATTCTTCAACAGAAATCCACTCTTCATCCCTATATCAAATAATCTGGATTTTTGGGCTATATATGGATTAATCCAGACACAGACTTTGAGTCCCTTATTCTTCAAACGCGAAATCATGGCTTTCGGATCTGGAAACTGATCCCTGTCCCAGGAAAAATCCATCCACTGATATTCTTTCATCCAGAAACAATCAAAATGAAAGACATGCAGGGGAATCCTCCGTTTTTTCATACCATCAATAAAATGACTGACAGTCTCCTCGTTATAGTCTGTTGTGAAAGAGGTTGTCAGCCATAGGCCGAATGACCATTGAGGAGGCAGAGCCGGCCGGCCGCTTAATAGTGTATACTTTGAAATAATATCCCCGGCATCCCTGCCGGCAATTATATAATAATCAAGTTTTTCACCAGGCACTGAAAACTGGACACTGCTGACAAGCTCTGACGCTATCTCAAATGAAACAGGTCCCGGATCAGCAATAAAGATACCATAACCCCTGTTTGTCAGGTAGAAGGGAATATTTTTATAGGCCAGTTCACTGCTTGTACCACCATCTTCATTCCAGATATCCACAACCTGTCCATTTTTTACCAATGATGTAAAACGTTCACCCAGACCATAGACTAATTCACCTACTGACAGCTTCAGCTGTTCACTCATATAGGTCTGACCGTCATCTAGACTGACATGACCTGAGAGCTTTGGAAGAACTTCAGTTAAATCTTTTCCATTATATTTATAGCGAATGGACAAATCATTTATACGGGAAATTTCCAGGCTGAGATCCCCGGTGTTGACTATGAGGGAAGTTTCATTTTCGTCTACTGTAGTACCATTTTCAAGATCTTCGAGGACCTCAAACTTCGGGCCCGATTCAAGACGGCCTTTGTGGTGGAAGCTGCAAACATGTATGACATCTTTTATAGGAGATGAATAAGTCGTTGTAAGAAGCGCAGTATTGAGAGTGTCGCCTCGGTGCTTCACTTTTTTTGTTGAAAAATAAGTTGTTAAACCCTTTCCAGAGATTTCATAGCCCCTGATCTCTGTAGGATTATTTAAGGTCACTTCCGGTTTTGTTGTCCAATAACCATCTCTGAATTTCATTTAGTTCTCCGATTCGTTCAAGTACTCATTGCTTTCTCTGAGCCATAAAATACTAGTAACTCCCCGGGGATAATATTTACTTCCAAAGGCAACGCCGCTTCTCATCTGATCACTCCAGGCAAAAAAGAGGTTTTCCTCTTTCAACAACCAGCTTTGATGAGCTCTATCTGCAAGAGACTTTGTCTCAGGGGTGACAATTCCAAAGATCTGTCTGGCCACAAACTGACTAAGATAGACCTTTGAGAGCCATGAGTTATCGGTAGAACTGGAAAGTTTCCATCCATCATCGGGATAGAGACAACGACCCTTTTTCAAAATTGTTTGAAAGTGTTTTTTCAGGGCCTTGATTAAATGTCCATAGAGGCCATCTTCCTTTAAGGCTTCATCAAATCCCATAAACCAGGGAAAGACTAAACCCTCAATGGCCGGAATAATCTGAGCATCGCAGCCCTCCCCCATAATAGCAGGAATATATCCCTCTTCATTTTGGAATTCGCAGATTGATTTTGCCGTCAATACGGCCTGGTTTTTAGCAAGCAGGGCATAGTTATCATCCAATAACTCTGATAGAGATATGTATGAAGCCCAACATTTAACTGCCATGTACAAGTTATTTCTTGCCTGCCCGAGGGATTCATCCAGACTGTCATAAGTTGTAATTTCAGAACCTTTGATTGTTCGGGAACTGTCCAGTGCCATCAGTCCATTTCGCTTGTCACTGTCGGGATTGTCTCTATTCATCATAGAAATAAGACATTGTTTAAAAACATTTTTATTATCAGCGAACCATTCTTTATCTCCGCTCCCTCTTACATAAACCGAGGCACAGAGTATCCAGTTCACCAACTGTTCATGTGACATATGGGAAAAACAGGCATCTGATCCGAATTTTTCATAACTCGAATACTGAGCAGGGGAAATATGGTTGCGAACTCCCATATCATGAGTGAAACTGATACCTCCCTGATGAATATTATCTTTATCTGGAAAATGTGCATTATCAAAATAGCTGTATCTCTTTATAAAGAGATCCAGTACATTTTTTACAGTCCAGGGATTCTGTCTCATCTCAAAAAACAACTGATCGACAGTCAGATCAAATGTGTTCATCATCCGGTACTCACCTTCATTGACAACCCAAAAGGGTTCATCATTCCAGTCAAGCAACTGTGTGGAACCGTAATAGCTCCTTATTGCATGGTACATCTGAAATCTTTGAGAATCGTTCAAAAGAGGTGAATCGAATTCCTTGTTTACATCAAGGGAAACCTTACGGTACCTTTCGAAATTTTCCAGGGCAAAAACACCAACATCATAAATTGATTTGAAAAATCGATTATACCAGTAACTTGTTTCGACTCCTGTTGTCACGATACCGTCTCTGAAAAAACAAATCGAAATATGGAAAGATTTCCTTTCTCCTGAGGGAACTTTGAAAAGGAGTAAAGTTGTGCAGCCTAATCCGAAATTGTAATTCTGTTCATAATCTTCCGAAAGAATATTCTCGACACTGAAACCCTGAGCCGCCATGACTCCCTCATCATCTGTAATCATAGATGTGGAACGCCCGCTGGCGATTCCCTTATAACCTTGAGGCAGATTTTCTATTATATTGGGGCTGTCAGAATTATTTGCCGGATCATAACCAAACAAAGCTGTTCGATCCATACTGCAATTTCTGTTATCAATAATGAATTCTACGGTAACTGCCGGACAGAAAGAGAATTTCTGATCTTCTTCAGTACTATTTGAGGGATCCGGTGCAGAATAGGGAGTGGAGTAGATAGTACATTCCAGATCACCGGCACACCATGTGTCAGTTCCCATTCTGAATTTACGCTCTATTTCTTCATCCTTGAATAGGAAGATTTTGGATCTATTATTGCTTTCTTCAATAACCTGGTCATGATCATAACGAAGACTCTCGTCGTCGTCCTCACAGAAAAAAGGAAGAAGTGAATAATGGTGATCAGAGCTGTTTTCAAGACCGATGTATACATTTTCACATGCAGGGCCACCCTTCTCCAATCCCAATCCTCCCGATTTACCTTTACAGCCTAGTGTAAAACTGGAATGAGCTCCCAGGGGAGAATGAAAGGCATTAAAAAACTTAGACATGTTTCTTCCTTATGATTTATATCGTAATTTAATTTGTTCGTTTTACATTATTCAGGACATTTATTAAATTTAAATACCACGGACAATACATAATGATGTATTGCCCATGGAAACGATAATGCTATTAAACTAGAGAATGATTCTATTTATTTTGCCCAGGCATCAATCTGTTTTTGAGTTTCTGCAATTATCTTGTCAACTCCTGAGTTGACAAGAGTAGTGTTGAATTCATCAAGCATTTTATCGAGATCGTCTGCATAAAAAACTGTAGATTTATACTCTTCAAATATTGCACTGCAAGCAGCAATTTCATTACGTACAGGTGTAGGATCAAAGACAAAACCGAGAATAGGTGATAATTCTGCAGCCTTGTCGAGGGCTATAGTCTGATCCCATACATCAACATCCTGACCGGGCATAAGGTATGCGTTGAACTGATTTCCGAACTGCCATGCTGGAAGACCATATGCTTTTTCACTATTCTGTGTAACGTATCCGTCAGCTCCAAGAGTGTAATGAACACCTTCGATTCCGAATACGAGAAGGTTATAGAGGTAAGGATCGCTGTATACAAGGTTATAGAGCTCCATTGCTTTTTCAGGATGCTTACTGTTGATGCCGATAGCAGTCATAGTCGATTGTACTGAATCTGTAGATACATATGGTTTGTGAAAACCAAATACAATTGTGTCTTTTCCATATCGAACTCTATTCTCACCTTCAACACCCGGTTTAATTCGAGTCATTACAAATGCCGCATAATCCTTACCTTTAACTTCTTCGTCCAGATTAAGGGTGGCAAAATCTGAGGGGATATAACCAGTATCAAGCATATCTCTGACACTTTTTATATTTTGCTTATATTCATCTGTTATTATCGTATTGATTACAGTTCGGGATTTATCATTCATCCTGACACCGATGTATTCGGCATTTTCCCCAAGAATGGCATCCCAATACTTTGATTTTTCATCAGTCAAATCCGGGTAAATCCCTTCTTTGTTGCTGAAGTATGGTATTACATCAGGTTCATTTTTTTTGATCTTCTCAAAAAAATCAAAAAGTTCTTGATTACTTGTCATTTTGGCAGGATCAAAATTATATTTATCTGCATAAGTTTTCAGAACAGCCACACCTCTCTGATTAGACATGATCTGCAGATTGATGATGGCATTGATTTTACCATCTATTGTAGATGCCTTCCAATAATCAGCAGGAAGTTTAGCAAGAATGTCTTTTCCATATTCCTTCAGAAGATCATCGAGAGGATAATAGGCACCTTTTGAAGCAGTTGGGACAAAAGGATTGGCCCAGGGAGCAGTAAAAGCAAGATCAAAGGGCTCTCCAGCAGCATGCATGGTTTGCATCTTAGTTGTGTAATCACCCCATCCATGAACAGTAATATCCAGCTCTGCACCAATTTTTTCAGCTAAATATTTATTTACTTCTACCATAACCTCAGGTAGTAATTCCTGGGGATTACCAATCTGGTGCCAGGATATCTGAACCAGTTCATCTGACATATTTTCCTCATCCTTCTGACCACTGGCCATTAAGGAAACAAAGGAAAATACTGTTAAAAATAATACCAATAACGTCTGTTTAGTTCTCATTCAAGAACCTCCTTTTAAAATATAAACTATCTCCGCTATTAAACGGAATAAGTTTCTAACCTTTAATTGATCCCACAGCTATTCCCTTAACCAGAAATCGCTGGAAAAAAGGGAATATCACAAGTATGGGACCTGCTACCAGCAACGCTGTAGCCATCCGGGCTGTTTCACCAGGCAGTTTGGCCAAGTCTATTGCAGTACCCGAACTCTGAAACATGGAACTGCGCAAGAATTCAGCATTACTCAGTATCCTCTGAAGGAGAAGCTGAAGCGGCATTTTAGCAGTACTGGAAATGAATAATAGGGACAGCCACCAGTCATTCCAGTAAGCCAGCAGATAAAACAGACCCACTGTAGCCAGGGCTGATTTAGACATGGGAGCAATTATCTTGAAGAATATGCGAATCTCTGATGCTCCATCGATCCATCCAGATTCAATAACACTCCTGGGAATCTGAGTCATGAATCCTTTGAGGAGCAGGACAAGCCAGGGAATAATAAGATAGGGAATAATAAGAATCGTCAAAGTATCTTTGAGATGCAGAACTCTCACAACAAAAATGTAGAAAGGAACAAGGCCCGCTTGAAACATCAACGGAAAAAATATCAGAAATGTAATAGCCTTTGCTGCTTTAAAATCGCTCCTGGTCAGTACATAACCGATCATGGAAGAAATGGTCAGGGCAAGTAATGAACCACAAACTGAAACAAAGATTGTAACTGAATAGCTCGTGAGCAGCTGTTGAGGATCTTTCAATATCATCCGGTATGCTTCAAGAGAAAAGACTCTGGGAAATACGGCATATCCGTTTCTGGTAATATCTATTTCATCGGAAAATGATATGGAGAGAACAAATATTAGTGGCAGAACACAAAGTAGAGCCATTAACCCAAGGACAAGGTGAATGAGTATTTTTGAACCGGTTGAACTGGTCAGAACTTTATTTTTTGTTTTCATATTAAAAGACCCTCGATTCTCTATCAAATTTTGTCACTAGTTTATTGCTCAACAACACAAGAACCAAAGCTACTACAGACTGGTATAAACCGGCAGCAGCAGCCATTCCAGGATCACCAAGATTAATCAGAGACCTATAGACAAATGTATCAATTACATCGGTGACAGGTAAAAGTGCCTCGGAATGTTTGGTAAACTGATAAAACAGCCCGAAATCTGATCGGAAGATACGACCGATATCCATCATAATCAGAATGATCACCAAGGGTTTCAACTGTGGGATAGAGATTTTAAATGCTTTCTGAAGTTTTGATGCACCCTCAATATCTGCAGCCTCGAAGAGCTGTGGATCCAGTGCGATCAGTGCCGTATAATAAATGACCGAAGCATAGCCGAATTGTTTCCATAGGTGCGCCAGGGGTAAAATGATCTTCCAGGGCTCAGGGTGTCCATACCATATAATCCTTTCCCGGCCAAATAGCTCCAATATACTATTCAAGATTCCTTTGTCTCCACTAAACAGGGCGACTCCCAGATAAGCAGCAATAACCCATGAGAGGAAAAATGGGAAGAAATAAACCGTCTGGTAGAATTTTACCACTCGCCGGGATACATCATTCAGCATCAGGGCAACCATCATGGCGACACTATGAGTCAACACTATAAATGTAAGATTCCATCGTATTGTATTAAAGGTAATACGTGCGGCAATTCCTGAATTAAATAAATAGGCGAAGTTGGAGAAACCCGACCACGAACTCTTCCACATACCTAAACCGTAATTGAAGTTTTTAAATGCTATGATCAGCCCGGGGAGCGGCATATACTGAATTACAATTGTAATAACCAACGCGGGCAGTGCCAGCAGCCATAGGCCCTTATGATCGACCAGACTTTTTTTCTTTTTATTCAACAAACTTAACATGATTTGATGATCCCCCGGGAATATGGGAACCGCAACTGTCAATCCTATTGATCACTATCAATTGGACTGCCAATTCAAAGGATTCCTGTCATATCATCTAAATTCGAGTATGGGTGGTGTTTTTTTGTGTTGTTGTTATCGGATAACAGACGTAATATTGTCTTAGAAATGAAAATTCACAGCAGACTTCAAACATGGTATATGGTTACCATTCTTTTTATATTATTCGCCCTTATTGCCCTCTCCTTCTCAATCAGCGTGCAGGTGGAAAACCTTTTTGCCGATTACAGGAGTTCGGTGGATAAGATCGGTCTGGACCAGGCGCAGGAAACATTCAATTTTCTTGATTCAACAGCTCAGGATATCGTTCTTAAAATTCATAGCAACCCGCCCACAACTTTACTGTCTTTAGCTCCGTCGATTGAAAAAGTCTCGCCTATGTTCATCCGCAGCTTTTTGCAGATGCGGGATATGGTATTGCCTTTCGTAAAATCCATTAATGTCATCCATGTACCGACAGGAAAGATCATAACAACAAATCAGGGATGGACCAGAGTAACAGGCAGTCTGATAGAAGACCTGGAATCGGCGTACCCCGATCTTCCCCTCCTTACACCTCTCCCCCTGGAGACAATAACTTCCGTTGATAATAAAAAAGAGCTCGTTTTTGCATATCTTTTCCGCGATAAACTGCCGGGTGATAAAGGTCTGACCAGGGGAGTCATCCTGCTGATTGATCCATCCTGGTTTCTCAACGCCGTATCCCGTACCGATGATGAGAGGACGGGAACAAAGTTCTTCATTTATCATCCCAGCCTTGGTGTACTTGGAGAAGATTCAAGTGATCCGTTTATCAAAAGTTTATCTAAAAACATACGATTTACCATTGATGATAATCCTCATTCCGGGAGTATTACAGATTCAACAGAGCCGGATAAATATGTAATTGATTACCAGGTTCTTGGAGATTCGGAACTGTATCTTTTAAGACTGAGGGATGAGACGATTCTACAGAAAGAATTATTTTTATTAAGAGTAAAAATATCAGGAATTGCAGTTGTTTTTCTCATAATAGTAATTATCGGTGCCCTGTTAGTGAATAAGCAGGTATACAACCCATTCAATTTGGTTGTTTCAGAAATTAGAGAATCTATGGGAGATCGCCTGTCTATTCCTGAGAATGATCTGGACCTGCTGAACGCCCTTTACGGGACTTTGAGAGATGAGTATTCCGACTCGGGAGAAGACCGAATTATCAACAATTGTCTGAGGTCCCTGACTCAGGAAGATCTGGAAACCCCTATTGAGATTATTGAAATCTTGAAAAAACGGGGAATAAATCTGACTGAGGAGAAACCGGGATGCCTATGTCTTATTTCTATAGATGATATGGATGAAGAGTTCACTATTCAGCCGTCTGAAGCTATATCGTCTTATACTTCCTTGAAATTCCAACTAAAAAACAGCAGTTCCAAGGCTCTCTCAGAATTGAGATTAGGATGGACAGCCGTGTTCCTCAGGCGTGGAGTTATGCTGCTTTTGCTCTATTCAACAGAGAATGGAATATCTCCAAATAAAGCAACGGTTGCAGTTTTTCACAGAATGATCTGCGATTTTATGGATGTGTCGATCTCTATGGTCCAATCAGAACAACTGGTAAATCTTGAAGCGCTCCGTCAAAAATATCTGATATTATCCATGTCTTTACGACGCAGATATCTTTTGGGCAGGGGGGTATATCTTAATGAGATCAATGAACAAAAAGCACCTGACAATGAAGAAAGAAAAGATATCAGGAAACTCCGTTTACTTATCATTAAGAGCATTTCTGATCAGATGGAGTTTCCCGCAGAATTCAAGTCCTATATTAATAAATTGAAAACATGGTTAGTTTCTGCGGTTCAGGATGAGATTAATGCCTTTTCATTAAACCTGACCAGACAGCTTTCTGATAAAGATGCCGATTTTCAGACACAAGATCTGTTTAAGAGTCTTATAAACCAGCCGACATTAGATGACTTTTATACAATAGTAGAAGCTTTTGCAGCAGAAAATGAAGGAAATTTTCAGCATACAGAATCCAGACATTCTGCTTTGATAGACCTGGCCCGTAACATGGTAGAAACAAATTATTCTGATGTTGGGCTCTGCTTAACATCTGTTGCAACAGAATTGAAAATGAGTCCAACATATTTCGGTATGATCTTTAAAAAGGCCGTAAGTACGACTTTCTCTGACTATCTCACCATGGTCCGTATTCAGGAAGCGGCGAGATTACTGAGATCCAGCCAGGATTCAGTTCAGGAAATCATGGTTTCTGTAGGAATACCGAGTGAAAGCACTTTCTATAGACGTTTCAGAGAGATTTTTAACCTGACACCTCAACTTTACAGACAAAAGATCATTCTTAAACCCGGTGAGATAGGGAAAAAAAGTTTATAGAAATGGCAGCTCAGCAATTTTCAAACCGAACTTCTCTGCCAATCTGAATCCATCTCCAAAATCACCAACATATTCAGGATCATGGGCATCAGAGTTAATGATGACCGGGACATTATATTCAGATGCCAACAACCAGAAATCATCAATTGGATAGGGTCTTCTCTTCCCGCTGGAAGTCTCCAACAAATCCTTTCTATAACCTGATCCATTTATTTCAAGTATTCTATTCTTTTGTGAAGCCGCTTCCAGTATGGCTCTGCTGCACACTTGCGCATCATCATCCCACACATGATAAAAATGCGCAAAAACATCAGGATGAGCAATGAAGCTGAACAGATCACAATCAATAACTTTTATAATAAAATCAGTATAAGCATATAGATTTTTTTTACTGTTCTCAGCTTGAAAGCAATTGAGCCAATCCCCATCAACCGGTATATAATGTACTCCGGCCATAAGGTAGTCCATATTGTATTCCCCAAGGAGCTCTTCTTTAAAATAGTTAAGATACTCAGGTTTATAGTCGCATTCGGCACCTTTGTAGATTTTAATTTCACTGTATGTATTCCGGGCCTGTTCCATATCAATGTTATAATCAGCTAGCTGGCTGTAGGGCATTCTAATATTCCAGGAATCATCAGGCAGAGGAACATGGTCAGAAAATCCCAGATGAGTTAAATTTCTTTGAATAGCAGCCTGTACATATTCTTCAACGGTACCTGTGGCATGACCGCATCGCGCAGTATGTGTATGAAAATTTTTCATTGGTAGATAATACTTATTAGATAATTATTTTACAACTTATTATTGAGTTCCTTTAAATAATTCATGGAGTATATCCATAACAACTAGACAAAATTATCGAATTATTTTCAATTACCGGATAACACTATAATAAAAAAACAGTTGTAGATTTATATATTGAGATATATTATCT
>NZ_QQPQ01000024.1 GCF_003346715.1 Oceanispirochaeta sp. M1 | reverse complement strand
TTCAAGCAGAAAAACCCACTAAAAGTAGAAGATGGTACTCATTTTTTTCTGTTGGGAAGCTTTTGGGTGGGGTATGGTTAGTTAGAAATAAGAAGGGCTGTTACAATTTTACTTTTGCAACAGCCCCTTTCAGAGATCATGCTTCAGCAGACCGTCGTGACCGCAGCGATAAATCATTTTAAACGCTGGATGGAACTCTTTCCTGATGTGGAGTCTCTGGCCGGCGCTGAGGAACAGTCTGTTCTTAAGGCCTGGGAGGGATTGGGGTATTACTCCAGAGCTCGAAATCTCAGAAAGGGAGCTCTCTATCTTGTTGAAAATCATGGTGGAGCACTGCCTGAGGATTATAAAATGCTCCTCAAGGTTCCGGGAATAGGGGACTATACAGCAAGAGCTGTTCTCTCACTGGCCTTTTCAAGAGCTTACCCTGTACTGGATGCCAATGTGAGACGCATCGCCCAGAGGCTTACAGCCGTAAAAAATTGGCAAAGTGCCGATGATACCAGTCTGATGGAGGCATTGGATAAGCTTATTCCTTCTGACAGTCCGGGAGTATTCAACTGTGCTCTTATGCAGCTGGGGCAGCAGGTCTGCCGGGTAAGAACCCCGGACTGTGATTCATGTCCTCTGAGAGAGAGCTGCCTAAGTAGGGCGCTTGGTGTTCAGGGGGAGATCCCTGAAGTTAAAAAACGTAAGATAAAAGAGAAACAGAGTACTCTCTGTCTTCTTGTCAGGGACGGAAGGATATTGATGATCCGCCGGGATTCGGGTATAGGTAAGGGACTCTGGTTTATCCCCGCCCTTCCAGGGGGAGCGGAAAATTCGATTCTGGCATCCCTTGAGGCTGTGTCGGTTGGGGCTGAGAGTTCTGCTGACTTCAGGTCGGTTGAGAGATCCATTGTTCTGAAAGAGAGAGTCCATCTTTATACCAGCTGGAGAGAAAAACTTGATCCGAGGCTGTTTTTTCTTCCCGCCGCCGCCGCTGCTGATATTCCCTCCTGGGCTTCGGCAGATGGGGGGCTCTGTGAGTGGATTGAGCTTTCCAGAATCAGCGAATATCCCACAGCATCAGTTTATAGAAAAATACTTGATGATATTCCTCTCCTTTTTGTTCCTGAATAAAACAGGAGGGCCGCTTATTTCCCAATAAGGGTTTCTCTGTAGTTCATTAAGAGATCGGCTATTCACAAATCGATTGTCTTTCTCTGATTTTCCTTGAAAAAACAGAAATATTCTTATAGTGTTATCCTTATGAAAAAGAGTATTCATTATTCCATTATTATCCTGCTTGTGGCTTCCATATTCCTTGGCTCCTGCCGTTCAATAGAAAAGATGGCGGTCAACAAGTTATCGGATATGCTCTCTTCCGACTCCGGAGCCGGAGCTTTCACCCGGGACGATGATCCTCAGCTTATAGCTGATGCCCTCCCTTTCACACTTAAAATGTATGAACTCCTGATGGATATGAATCCTGAAGATTCGGCCTTGAAACTGGCAGCCGGCAAGGCCTTTGTCATGTATGCCAACGGCTTTATTCAGACTCCTGCATCCATGCTGGGAGATGAGGAATATCTTAAGCAGGAAAAGATGCTTGAGAGATCACGTAAGATGTATCTGCGGGGCAGGAACTATATTCTGCAAAGTCTCTTTCTTGAGATCAAGGACGGTGAAGAACTTCTGGCACTGGATCCGGACAGCTTTCTGAAAGAAGCCGATAAAGATCAGGTTAACGCCCTTTACTGGGCTGCTGCCGGATGGCTGGGTGCCTTTTCCTGTAATCCCTTTGATATGGAACTCGCACAGACAGTACATCTTCCCCTGGCATTTCTTTTCAGAGCTTTGGATCTGGATGAGGAGTACGGAAACGGCAGCATTCATGATCTTATGCTGACTATCTGGGCCTCAGTGCCTCCTGCAATAATTGAAAATGCTCTTTTGACGGCTCCCGAGACCGCCGGTGCTTTTGAAGAGAAGTACTATAAACAATTCAATATTTCAGAAGATGAAGAAGATAGAGCCCGTTTCCATTTTGCCAGATCAGTGGCTCTGTCAGATGGGAAAAACCCTGGAACCTACATCTCCCTGGCAAGCAGTTTTTCAGTGAAAAATCAGGATTATTCCGAGTTCGAAAACCTTCTGACCAGAGCTCTGGCTGTAGACCCCTACGAGGATCCTGATACTCAGCTTACTGTGATAATTTCTCAGGAAAAAGCCCAGTGGCTTCTAGACCACAGGGAAGACTATTTTTTAATTGATTTTTAATGAATCGACATATGTAATGGGATATAATGGTAGTATATGAATGTTAAACTAAAAAAGATTTTATCTTTTCTCCTTGTGCTTCTTTTTGTAAGCACAACTTCTCTTTCCGCACTGACAATCAAGATGGGCAGCCTCTTTCCAGAGGGTTCATCCTGGGATAAAACCCTGAAAAAAATGGCTCGTGAATGGAAAGATATCAGCGGCGGTAGGGTTACTCTTAAAATCTATCCCGGTGGTATTGCCGGAACCGAAGGTGATATGGTCCGGAAGATGCGGATCGGTCAGCTGGATGCGGCTGTTATGACAAATATGGGTATGACTGAAATCGTTTCCGACTGTCTTGTGTTAAGCCTTCCTTTTCTGGTGCAGACAGAAGAAGAGCTTGATTTCGTTATGGAGGAACTGGTTCCCTCTTTTAATAAGGATTTTCAGGAAAAGGGATTTGAAGTTATGGTCTGGTCTAAATCAGGCTGGGTTAATTTCTTCTCCAATACCGAAGTAAATACGCCTGACGATCTGAGAAAGACAAGAGTCGCTGTTTCACCAGACAGTCCCGAGATGATGGACGCCTTCAAGGCTCTTGATTTCAAGGTTATCCCACTGGGGATGAATGATACTCTTATGGGACTTCAGAGCGGAATGATAGATTCCTTTTATTCCATTCCAATGGCTGCGGCGGCCTATCAATGGTTCGCCTTTGCCAAGAATATGAATCCCATGCCTATGGCCCCTGTTATCGGAGGAATCGTTCTTTCAGAAAGGGCATGGCGGAAGATTCCGGCCCGTTATCATGACGATTTTAAAGCGGCCATGGAAGAGGTTGCTCACGAGTTTTTCATTGAGACAGATAAACTGAATCAGGAGGGGCTCCGTGTCATGAAGGAACATGATTTGAAGGTCCTTTCTCCCTCTGCTGAAGATATGCAGGCCTGGAGAGATCTTTTCAAGGATGGTTATCCCATGATCGTAGGTCCCGGTAAGGGAATCAGTGATGAGGTTTATAACAACATTCATTCTAAAATTGAAGCCTTCAGGAAAGCCAGGTGAAATTGGTAAGGAAAATCCTCACAAAGATTGAGTTCTCCACAGCTGTTCTGGTTTTCCTTATACTGGCTTTTATTCCCGTTCTGGAAATTCTCTCCCGTCTCATATTCAATAACGGTATACGGGCGGCAGAGGCTTATATCAGTCATGCGGTCCTCTGGGTTGCATTTCTGGCGGGGATGATCGCATCCAAAGAGAATGCTCATCTCTCCCTTACTTCCGGCAGGGATGTCTTTTCAGGGCGTCTTGAGGTCGTTTCAACAGCTGTGAGCCGCATTTTTTCGTCGGGGATCAGCTTTGGGCTTGCCGCAGCAGCGTTTTCTTTTCTGCTGATCGGTTTTGATCCTGAGCAGTCCATAGGTATTCTACCTATCCGTTTTGTAGCTTTAATTATCCCCCTGAGCTTTTTCGTCATGGCGATTCGTTTCTTATTTGTTCATCATGAAGAGAAAGGGACCCATTCAGTCTCAGCTCCGGTGATTATTCTGTCAGTTCTTCTGGGATTTTTTCTCAGTATTCCCTCATTCAGCAATATGCTCTATATGATGCTGCCGGAACCTCCTCTTTTTCTTGATTCACTGAGTATGCTTTACTACGACTTTTTCTACTATGCCGCTGTTCCGATGATCCTTCTTCTGATGGTCAGCACCGTAAGCGGTACCCCCATATTTATACTTCTGGGGGGAATAGCCTTCTTTCTTTTTTCAAAGGACTGGGGTTCCCTGGAGATTCTTCCCAATGAGGCCTACAACCTGCTCACAGGTTCTTCTGTCCCGGCAATTCCACTTTTTACTCTAACTGGATTTATCCTCTCTGAGAGTAAGGCCGGAGAACGTCTTGTCAGGTTATTCAAATCTGTTCTCGGCGGTCTGCCGGGAGGTATGGCGGTCATGGCCGTTATGGTTTCGGCTTTCTTCACTACTTTTACGGGTGCCTCAGGTGTGACGATACTGGCCCTGGGCGGTCTGCTCTCTTTTATGCTCCATGAATCGGGGGAATATAAAGATGGATTTATCAAGGGACTTTTGACATCCTCAGGGAGTATCGGTCTGCTTTTTCCTCCCAGTCTGCCTATAATCATGTATGCGGTTATGGCCCAGATCTCTGTGAAGGATATGTTTCTGGGTGGTCTGATTCCCGGCACTATTCTGGTTCTGGCTCTTTCAGCCATGGGTGTGGTGGCATCTTTTCATAAAAAGAGGAAAACTACTTTCAACCCTTCAGATATTCTTCCGGCTCTTAAAGATGCGGTTGGTGAACTATTTCTCCCTGTTCTTATTTTGACCGGTTATTTCGGAGGTTACTTCACTCTTGTGGAAACCGGTGCTGTTTCTGTCGTGTATTGCCTTTTCCTTGAGGGAATTATTCACAGGGATCTGAAGATGGCCGATCTCACCAGAATTATGCAGAAAAGCCTGCCTATAATCGGAGGAATCCTGATGATTCTGGCTGTATCCAAGGGACTGAGTTACTACCTGGTCGATGCAGAAGTTCCTCTGGCTCTGACAGCATTTGTCCGGGACAATATACAGTCAAAAATAGTCTTTCTGATTCTTCTGAATCTGATACTTATTTTAACCGGATGTCTTATGGATATCTATTCTGCTATTCTGGTTGTGGGTCCTCTTGTTATTCCCCTGGGAGCGTTGTTCGGGCTTCACCCGGTACAGCTGGGAATCATCTTTCTGGCCAACCTGCAGCTGGGATATCTGACTCCTCCTGTGGGTATGAATTTGTTTCTTGCATCCTATTGTTTTGAAACACCTCTTGTCGAAATCTACAAGAAGGTTGTTCCCTTCCTGCTGGTTCTGCTTGTGATGGTTCTGCTGATAACATACGTACCCTGGTTCTCCCTGGCCTTTTTGGGACTCTAGGAATTGATAGCTTAAAATAAGGGGTCTTGATGATACGACTGACTAAGAGTGAAAGAAGCTGGGTCCTCTATGACTGGGCGAATTCTGCTTATTCCATCACAATTACAACCGCCATATTTCCACTGTTCTTCGGACAAATAGCCCGGGAGGGTGGTCTGGCGGATACAACTTCCACAGCCGTACTCGGTTATGGAAACAGTTTCTATGCTCTTATCATTGCCATTCTGGCTCCTATTCTGGGGACCATGGCAGACTATAAGGGGATGCGAAAGAAATTCTTTACTGTATTCCTTGTTGTGGGAACACTGGCTACGGCCATGATGATTTTTATTCAGCCCGGTGCCTGGCTCACTGCTATTATCCTGTATATGCTCACCGCCCTGGGTTTTGCGGGAGCCAATATATTTTATGACTCCTGTCTGGTGGATGTTACCGAACCTGATAGAATGGATGTGGTCTCGACCAGAGGATTCGGCTGGGGATATATCGGTAGTACATTTCCCTTTGTTGCGAGTCTTGTCGTAATTTTTCTTATGGCAGGCGGAGACATGTCTGTTCTGAATATTACGGGTGTGCGTATCGCTTTTATCATCACAGCCCTGTGGTGGTTCGGTTTCAGTATTCCCTTTCTTAAAAATGTAAAACAACGATATGGAATTGAACCTTCTCCCCGGCCCATACGGGATGCTTTCGGACGTCTGTATCAGACTTTCAAGCATATACGTTCTTATAAGAAGATATTCCTTTTTCTGCTGGCCTATTTCTTCTATATTGATGGAGTTGGAACCATTATCAAGATGGCCACCGACTACGGTTCAAAGATGGGTATAAGTTCTACAATTCTTCTGCTGGACCTGATGGCGCTGCAGATTGTTGCCTTCCCCTTTGCACTTCTCTACGGAGTCCTTGCCAAGAAAACATCAACCAGATTCATGCTCTTTGTGGGTATAGGAATCTACTCAATCATCACAATTCTGGGTACGCTGCTTCCCTTTATGGGCCCCGACATGCTTATCCCCATGTTTATTCTTATCTCCTTTCTGGTCGCCACGAGTCAGGGTGGTATTCAGGGACTCTCCCGCTCCTATTTCGGTGCGTTAATTCCCCCCGATCAAGCCGGAGAATTTTTTGGCTTCTTTGATATCTTTGGAAAATTTGCCGCCATTATGGGTCCCTTTATCATGGGATTTGCCACACAGGCTACGGGCTCATATTCAGTTGGTATAGGATGTATTATTATTCTTTTTGCCCTGGGTGCCTTCTTTCTGGTCCGCTGTGGGAAATCTGAAACATGAGAGATCCTGACTCTGTAGAAGAACTCGTTGCCCTGGGGGTCGTCTATTCAGAGCAGGGAAAAAGATTGAAGGCTAAAGAGTGTTTTAGGATGGCACTGGAGCTTCTTCCTGAAGATCCTGTTATCAGTTATAATCTTGCTCTTGAACTTATGATTGATGAAAACTGGGGTGAGGCCCTCACCCTGTTGAATCAATCGGTTAACGGTGAATCCGATAATCCTGACTACTGGTGTGAACGGGGTATCACACTGTTCCGTCTGGATCGTTTTGATGAGGCCGAAGAATCCTTAGATCTGGCCCTTACCTATGGTGACGAGAACTCACGTCTCTGGAACTCTCTGGGAGTCCTTCGTTTTGTAGGAGAACAGTATGAGGATGCCGAACTCTTTTTCAGACGTTCAATTGAGCTGGAAAAAGATAATCCCGATGCCTGGTTCAACCTGGCGGATACCCTGGAGGAACGGGGTAACTTAAAAGGTGCTGATGAGGCCAGAAGGATGTTTGAGAATCTTATACTGGAAGCAGCAGAGGAAGATGATGAATAGTCCCGGCATTCTGTGTCATACAGGGCATGGCCATGAGAGCTGAAGAACTGGTTGCAGAAATATACCGGCAGAAAATAGAACTTCAGAAGGATGGGGCAAACCCCAAACAGTTAATTCTAAATATGGATGCCTGGCGGCATATCAGGGCCTGGCATCTGGCACGGGGTATCATGGAGAAGGCTCCTCATATGGATTACATCACTGAAGATTCTATCTTTGATCTTGAAATCCTTATTGATGCGGTGGAAGAACCTCTGGTTCGCTGATTATTGTACAAGCTGAAAACAAAACTCCCTGAAATACAGTACAGGGAGCATCATTATCAGGCCTTTGCCAGTTCTTTCAGCTGATTATAGGGGAAGATACCCGAACTGTGTCCATCACTCCAGCTGACAGCAAGGGCATAGTTACCCAGGGGAGTTACAGACTCAACTTTGATGTCACGGGGGATATCCTCATCATTGAGGATCTTTTCTCCGGAATATTCATCCACGCAGAGTGCACAGCGGCAGCTGCTTCTCATATGCACGGCATTGATCTTCCAGTCTTCCTTATCATTCCATTTCACAACAACAGTATCAGTTTCCTGTACTACTTCGGGTGGTTCAATCTTGGCGGCTGTGGCCTTACCCAATGCTCTGGCAATATTTTCAACCAGGGACTTATTCAGCTCATTGCTTTTGTAGTTTTCCATATTCCGGCCGCGTCCCGGTTCCAGGGGAATTTGAGCCAGTGTCTCCAGTCCGAAGCGTTCTCCGGGAGCCTTTGCTTCTCCAAAGATAAAGTGTTCTTTGTCGCAGCTATCACAGATAAAGTGTGACATGTTTTCAACAACACCAAGCATGGGTACCCCTACTTTTTCAAACATAAGTATTCCTCTGGACACGTCCACCAGGGAGAGTGCTGCTCTTGTGGTTACGATTACAGCTCCATCCACCTGTATGGTCTGACTCAGGGTAAGCTGAATATCTCCAGTTCCGGGGGGCATGTCAATTATCAGGTAATCGAGTTCACCCCATTCAACCTGTAAGAGTATCTGCTGCATATAACCTGAAACCATGGGGCCTCTCATAATGGCCGGAGCATCACCCATCAGGAATCCGAAGGACATAAGTTTCAATCCGTCTTTTTCCATGGGGATCAGCATCTTCTCTCTCTGAAACACTTCGGGTTTGCTTATATTGAAAAGTGTAGGTACTGAAGGACCGAAGATGTCCGTATCAAGTAGACCTGTCTTGTATCCCTGATCCCTGAGCTCACAGGCAAGTGTTGCGGCAACAGTTGATTTACCCACTCCACCTTTGGCAGAGGCAACGGCAATGATCTGTTTGACCTGCTTCAGTCCGTTTTCGCTTTTTTCATCCCTGGAATTTCTTGCGGTCATGGTCACATTGACCTTTTCTACTCCCTCTATTTCACCTACCAGCTTTTCGGCGGCTTCTCTGAACTGGTTTTTCAGGGGGCATGCCGGTGTTGTCAGCTCAATTGCAAAACTTACCTTTCCACTGCTGATAACCAGCTCTTTGATAAAACCAAGGGTAACGATATCTTTTCCCAGATCGGGGTCGATTATCTCTGATAATGCTTTGAGTACTACATCTTTCTGTACCATCTATTTCTCCAAAATATTCTATTGTCGGGAGATTCTCCCGCTGTTTACTTAATTTGTGTCCAGGCGCTTTCGTTTGCCGATGATTTGAGAACGGCTGTTACAAAGCGGATTCCCTGGAGGCCGTCCTTTTCATCAGGACAGCTGAGGGCTTCGATTCTGGCTGCAGTTCCGGCTCTGCGAGCCGCTATGGCCTCGGCGGCATCTCTGTAGATATTTGCAAAACCATCGGGAAATCCTTCCGGATGTCCTGCAACGATATGGCTGGCATAGGCGCTTAACGGGAGGGTTCCCGGACCATTGGGAGTTCTGATCTCCGTCGGTCTTCCCAGTGGTTTGAAGGTCAGACGCTGTGGGATCTCCTGCCCCCATTCGAGGCTTCCCAGGGTCCCTGATATGCGGAACTGCAGAGAATTTTCAATACCTGCAGCTGCCTGGGTAACCCAGAAACTTCCTCTGGCTCCATTTTCCATCTTCAGGAGGGCTCCGGTGTAATCATGGATCTCCCTGTTCGGTACAATGGATCCGGCATCAGCAGCAACTTCGGCTACTTCCATCCCCGTTACATAACGGATCAGGTTGTGGGCATGGGTTCCTATATCCCCCATTACCAGGGAGGGACCGCCTTTATTGCGGTTGTATCGCCAGGGGGCATCGGGACCCCTGGGATCGGCTTCAGACTCATCGGCCTTGCCTCCCTGCACATATTCAACCTGAATCAGGCGTATTTCTCCAAGTTCTCCGGCTTCCACCATGGCTCTGGCCTGGCGTGTCATGGGATACCCAGTGTAATTATGGGTCAGGCGGAAAATCAAACCTGTCTTTTTAACAAGAGCCGTCAGTTCTTCGGCTTCTTCAATTGTATTGGTCATGGGTTTGTCACAGATTACATCCATACCGGCTTTCAAGGCTGCTGAGGTATAGAGGAGGTGACTGTCATTGGGAGTCATGACAGCGACCACTTCGGCACCGTCAGATCTTTGGGATTCCTGTTCTATCAGTTCCAGACCGTCTGTGAATATTCTATCTTCAGGCAGTCCCAGATTTTTACCGCCCTGAAAGGCTCTTTCCGGATTTGTTGAGAGGGCAGAGGCTACTAGGTCGTAGCTGTCGGTCAGACGGGCTGCCTGTCGGTGCATGCTTCCTATAAAGGAACCGGGTCCCCCTCCAATAACCGCAAGACGAAGACGTCTTCCTAAATGTTTTATTGCCGGATTGTAAGCCTCATTACTCATCGTGTGTCTCCTCTTTTCTGCGAAAACAGTATAGGCTCAATATGAGTAAGGTGCAACTAAGAAAAGGCTGGACGGCTAAGGAAAGGCTGATTTATTTTAAAGGCTCATCAATATTCTTTATAATGATGTAATCATTATCCTTTCTACCGCTGTGACAGGATATGCATCCACCGGGAGTTCCCTCGGCAAGAATTTCTCCCTCTGGTGAAATCATGGCCCAGAACCAGTCATTGTTTTCCGGACTGAATCCTTCCACTTTAGCCATCACAGTCAGCTTATCCAGTTCCTTGGAATTCGTAAAATTTTCTTTAATGATTATCGTGCCGTAAGGAGCTGTTTTATGGGTGATTGGAAGTGCTTCTGTCAGATTTCTGTTTGCATATACTCTATGCCATGCTCCATGAGGTGACTGACCGGGCTGCATCCCCTCATGGCCGGACCACTCGCTGTAATCCTTGTATGAACTGTCCTTAGAGATTCTTTCCCAGAGACGGGCACCGGATATTTCCTGCGCCGTTAATGGAGCCAGCCTGGGCTCTTCGGCCTTTTTTTCACAGGAGAGAAATACCGATGCGCATAGGCATAAAAGGTATATATGTTTCATTACTTGTCCTCCAATTCTTTCAGAGGCAGTATCAGGTTGAATGATGTACCTTTTCCAATACGGGTCTTCACATTAATTTTACCCTTCATCCCTTTGACCTCTTCTTTCACCGCATCCAGCCCAACGCCTCTGCCGGAAATTTCAGAAACATCTTCACTGCTGCTGAATCCAGGTTTAAAGAGGGCATTCAGGATTTGAGAAGGGAAATGCCTGCCGGGTTTCAGAAGACCTGATTCCACGGCTTTTTTCTCCAGTGCATTGAAATCCAGACCTCTTCCGTCATCCTTAACTTCAAGAATAAGTGAATCCTCTTTATGGATGAAATTCAGCGTAAGAATGGATGCTTCCGGCTTTTCTGCTGCCAGGCGTTCGAAGGAATCTTCGATACCATGATCCAGGGCATTGCGCACAAGATGAAAAATTGAGTTTTGCAGTCTTCTCAGTCCCGGAATGATCTCCCAGTCCGAGTGGAAATCCAGCTGTACATCTTTTCCCAATTCCTGTGAGAGCTCTTCAACCATTTCACTCAGCTGTAGACGGAATATATCCAGTTCCGGATTATCGCTGCCTTCATTTACAGAAAATTGTCTGAAGCGCTCAATTATTCTGTTGATTGAATTCAGTTCGCTGCTGAGTGCTTTTGTTTGTTCAATCAGTTCTGAGCTTTCAATTTTCCTACTATCGGCACCAGATTTTCTGAATTTATCAAAATAGTTTTCCATGTTATGGGCAATTTTTTCCAGTGCTGTAAATTTAAGATATCTTGCAGAACCCTTAAGGGAGTGTGTATCCCTGAAAGCCTTATTAATAAGTTCCGTCTTTTCAAAATTCTCACTGTTGTCCTGAACAAATTGCAGCACTTCTCCTGCAGAGACAAGGAACTCTTCAAAAACCTGGGGACCCAGTTTCAGTATGGCGGCAATCTGTTCCAGTTCTGATTCATGGATCTGACGTTCTGTTTCCAGGGCTTCTTTTGTTTCATAAATCTCGGTCAGATCCTGAAAAAGGACCATTACATTCTGAACAGTATCCCCTTCAACGATTCTCTGGAAATGTGCAGAAATAATTAGCTTTTTTCCACTGGGAAGGATTATCTCTCTCTGACTGAGAGGGTTTATCTCCATAATCATACTCATGGAGGCAGTCTGGTTATTGAAGATAATCTTAAGAAATTGATCAAGTTCCACAGCTTCTTCATTCTCTTGATCACTGCCCAGTAAGAAATGTCTGAAACTGATACCGGAAATTTCTTTTTTTTCAAAAAGCTCTTTCAGATAAGAAGAATACTCGTCGGTGATTGTAAAATCAGGATTCAGCAGGAGCAGACCTTCATTGATATTATCAAGGTATTTTCTACTTTCTTTGAGACGGGCTTCAATCCTTGTGTTTTCAAGTTCCAGTTTTTTGCTGTTTTTCAAGCCCTTGATCATATCGTTGATTCTGCCGGCGAGTTCTCCCAGTTCATCTCTCTGGTTGAGGGTTATATCCACATCAAGATCACCTTCTCCCACCCGGGAGACAACATTGCCGATGGAGAGAACAGGACGGATAATTATATGTCTGAGCATGAGTAGGATTCCGATGAAAATAAAAAGCCCTATTCCGAGGAAAAATAATGTGAGTATTAAACGTGCAGAGGCAACTTTATCATAAATATCAGAAAGGCTTATTCTGAAATGGGACACACCTCTGATAAAGTGATCATCTCCATGGCAGCTCCGGCAGTCTGCATAGTTCAGGATAGGAAAAAAATATTCCATTTCCCGGGTCTCTTCATTCAGTATGGCCTTTGGTGTTTTGAAACGAAGCACTTCCTGGAAGCTTGTGCTCTCATTCATTGATCCCTCAAGCCTGGGTGTCTCTTCAAACATAATTCTATCCTGGAAATTGTTTACAAATTGCAGGGTGTTATAATCGCTGAAGGCCAGTGAACCGTCTTTCCTGTAGATCTCATATTCCAGGAATTCAGGCATACTTCTCAGGTCTTTCATTGTCTTGTTGGCCAGAGGGGCTTCACCGCTGAGCATAATATTGCGGATAGTGTGATTCAGAACCTGAGTATTTACCGCCAGAGTCTGCTGTGAGGCTTCGATGAGGTTCTGTTTCTGTGTGCGGATTGCAAAGGATATTGATAAACTTACAGCAAAAATCATGACCAGGAGAATCATGGAGACAATCTTTACCTGAATGGACTGCAGTTTCATACTAGCCTTCTTTTATGGATACGTTTATGGCAAAGGGCCCAATTTCCGATTCATAGGGTATGGATATTACAGGTATTCCCTGAGGCCAGTTTATTTTGTAATCACTTCCCGTTATGATCCCCGGCAGTGATATTACTATTCTGAAATCTGCCAGATCTTTTTTTGCATTACCTGCAATGATGTTTACCATTTCACCCACACCGTCCAGGATCTCTGCCCCCAGAGCAACATATTGTTTCCCTTCCAGGCGGGACACCATTTCTATGGCTGTTTCCCTGGAAAAAGTCAGGACAACGGCACCTGTTGTTTCACCGGCCAGTCCGATGATTGCAGATACTCCCTGCAGATTCTTGGGATCACCCAGAAGAAAGGGTTTACCCGCAGTCACTTCCAGTTTCATATAATCCTGAAAAAGACGCTGTGCGGCATTGATAAAGGGATTTATGAATTTCGCTTTCATGGCTGCCTACTCACTTTTTATGTAGTTCGATACTTTATCCCAGAGGATGGACCCCTGAATCGGTTTGACAACATAATCTGTCACACCCGCAGTAATGGCCTGGATAACATTATATTTTGCAGCCTCAGAGGTAACCATGATGATGGGTGTTGTCTTGTAACGCTCCGTATTTCTCAGACGCTCCACAAATTCCAGACCGTCAAGTTTTGGCATATTCCAGTCCACAAGGAACAGGGTTATATCATTTTTACTTGCCAACTGCAGGGCTTCCTGACCGTCGGCAGCCTCAATCAGTGCTTCCTCGGGGATTTTGTTCTCGATGAGTGTGTTCTTATGAATCCGGCGCATTACACCGGAATCATCAATAATTAATATCTTCATGACAATAATTATGCGCTATATCTGTTCTACAGGCAAAGAAATATTTACTTAACACGGTATGAGAGAATCAATACCGAAAATGGAGATAAAAAAGGGACTGTCCGGTAGACAGCCCCCTATTGAATAATCAGTTTTTCTATTGAGAGTCTATCAATCCAGGTCTTTACAGGCGCTGTAGATATTATTGAAAAGTTCTTCAATATACTTTTCGGGAAGTGAGGAGTAGGCCACACGGATCAGTGTGCCAAGGGCAATGATTCCCGTATCATAATCCGCCAGAAGTTTCTGTCTTACATCTTCTGCATTTCCCTTTTTAAGTTCCACACACATAAAGTAACCGGAGTTATAGGGAATTGCATCAAAGTACTCGCTGTATTCAGGGTGTGAGGCAATGGTCATTTTCACCAGCTCATAGCGTGATTTCATAAGGGCATATTTGCCTTTCTTATCATCCGCATATCCGGGGGTTTCGTAGGCTGTGAGAAGCAGATTCTGAGAGAGAATGGAATCGTTTGAGATATTACCTCTCACTGCACCGGCGGCTTTGTCCACCAGAGTCTGTCCGGCTTCCGTAGTCATCCCTTTCCAGCTGAAGGTCATAAATCCTACCCTGAAACCCCATACATAGTCCTCTTTGGTTGCTCCGTCTACTTTTACAGCAAGTACATTTTCATGAAGATCTGCTACCGATGGAAAGATGGATTCTGTTGCAACACCCTCTTCGAAAACCAGACCGAAGTAGGCATCGTCAATGAATACAGCAATATTTTTCCCCGCTTCGGCTGCTTCAAGAATTATATCTCTGATAGAGGTCATTTCACTTGATGTGGGTGTATAGCCGGTGGGGTTGTTGGGGAAGTTCAGAAGTACTACTTTTTTCTTTCCCTCTGACATCAGTTTTGATCTCAGTCCATCAAGGTTGAATCCGCCGTCTTTATACATGGGATAGGTATCAAAATCAGCCAGATAGGCATTCTTGAACACCAGGTTATAGTTACCCCAGTAGTAATCAGGGAGAATTACCTTGTCTCCTTCATCCAGGAAAAGGTAGCCCGCCATGCTCAGTCCATGGGTCAGGGCATTGGTAACAACAGGCATTGTGATCTCTTTCTCACCTAGAGAGGGATTTTTGATCCGGATAATGGACTGCCATTTCTGCCTTAAGGGAAGTAGTCCGTAACTGGGAGCATAGGGAAATACCTTTTCAGGTGGCATGTTTACAAGTGATTCAATGGCTGCCAGACGCAGGGGAGATCCGTCATCTTCTGTTGCCATTCCTATTGAAGCATTGATTCTTTTGCCTGAGGCATCTTTTCCCTGCATGACAAGCCCTTTTTTGGGGAAGAATATTGCTTTACCCTTCTTGCTCAATAGTGAGTAAACGGCAGGGTTCTGCGCTTCCAAAACCTCGTTAAGTGCTGAAGCCTGTGGATTCATTGTAATCTCCTTGATTTTAGGGCCTGAGGCCAAAAGTTAAATTGAATTTATCATACTGAAAGGGAAGGATTTAGGGAATCAGCTTGTTCCCGTCAATAGAGTGAATTCTCATAAAAATTGATGGAATATCAAATTAAAGCCAATGGAACGGCACAGCTTGAGATCAGAAAAAAATATTCACTATCCCTATCCCCAGGGGAGAAGAGCTTCAGATTTCGGGGCTGGAGGATTCCTGAGCCGCTGCCTTGTGTTCTCCCGCCAGCTGAAGATACTGTTTTCTATAAACAGAGGGAGCTGACCCGGTATACTGTTTGAATACTCTGCTGAAATGGAACTCGCTGTAAAAATTCAGGTCCTGGGCAATGGTCAGGAGAGATCGGTCTGTACTTGTCAGCATGGCGCCAGCCGCCTCGATCTTCAGTTTCATAAAGTATTTCATGGGTGTTGTTTTCATTTTCTGCTGGAACAGCCTGATGAAATAGGATTTACTCAGACCAAGTTTTTCTGCTATCTCCTCCAGATCCAGATCGTTTGTAATATTGTTCTGCATTATACGGAGCGCTTTTTCTATATGGCTGTTTCTGCTGTCGGAGAAGTGAAAGTCCTCTTCTCCTGAGAGTACGTAAAGAAATGAAATCAGCTGATGTACCGCAGACTGCCGCAGGGCTCTGTTTCCGGAGAGTCCCTTTTCCCTGATTTCCTCAAAAAAAAATCGATAGTTGGTTCCAAGGGCATAAGTTCTGTTTGATTTTAGGTCAATTGTCAGTAGTCTCTGAATTTCTCTGTCAGACTCATCGGTTTTCAGCAATACAGCGTAATAACTTATAGGGTTGCTGCCGTCCTGTGCAATGATGGAGTGATGAATTTCCGGGTTTGTCAGAAAGAGGGTTCCCTGTTCCAGTCTGAAGCGGGTCTTATCATTAAGAAAACTCCCGTTTCCCTGAATGAAATAATGGAGTTCAAACTCATTTTCACCGTGGGCATGATAGCGGCTGTGCCACTGAATTTCATTTTCCTCTTTCATCTGATATACGAAAACAACGTCAAGGATTTGCAATAAATTCCCCCTATAAGGTCAATTATATGTATGAAGAGTCAATTATGTCCATTCCTTTCACAGCCTGGCGGGCTGATACTTGAAATACATTTAACTGTTAAAAGCCCTGACGGCTCAGAGTGGAGGACTCCCTTGAAGACCATTATCGGAATTGACAACGGTACCCAGAGTACTAAAGTTGTTTTTTATGAATTTGAAAATAAGAAGATTGTTGCGTCTGCATCGGCTTCACATGATTTGATTTCAAGAGAAGACGGCAGCAGGGAGCAGAAAGCCTCCTGGTGGATTGATGCTCTTACTTCCTGTTTTGAACAGATTGATCCTGAAATTAAAAAAACTGCTCTGGCAGCGGGTGTCTCGGGACAGCAGCATGGTTTTGTTCCCATTGATGAGGACGGGAATGTTCTTAATGATGTTAAGCTCTGGTGTGATACTTCCACAGCCGGAGAATGCCGTGAGCTAACCCATGCCTATGGTAGTGATGAAAAACTACTGGAAGATACAGGAAACCTTATTCTTCCCGGTTACACAGCCTCAAAGATCCTCTGGTTTAAAAAGGCTCACCCCGCAGAATATGCAAAGATGAAATATGTTCTGCTGCCCCATGATTATCTGAATTACTACCTCACAGGAAAAGCTGTGATGGAATACGGCGATGCTTCAGGAACAGCTCTCCTCGATGTACGCAATAAAATCTGGCATAAGGATCTGATAAAAGCTCTTGATCCTGAAAGAGACCTGATGAGCTGTCTTCCAAAACTGATTGAACCTTGGGACGCCGCCGGTACCGTTCTTCCTGAGATAGCAGATAAGTTTGGTATTCCCCGGGGAATCCCTGTTTCTTCCGGAGGAGGAGACAATATGATGGGTGCACTGGGAACTGGTACTACAAAAGACGGTGTACTGACCATGAGTCTGGGAACAAGCGGTACTCTTTACGGCTACTCAGATAAACCCATAGTGGATCCCCAAGGAAACCTGGCTGCATTCTGCTCCAGTTCCGGTGGATGGCTGCCTCTTCTCTGTACCATGAACTGTACTGTTGCAACAGAACTGATGAGAGATCTGTTTGAATATGGTGTGAAGGAATTTGATGAGATGGGAGCAAAGGCTCCTGTAGGTGCCGAAGGTATTCTGACACTTCCCTTCTTTAATGGTGAGAGAACACCCAACCTTCCGAAGGGGAAGGGCTGTATAGTCGGTATGACCGCTGGTAATGTGAAGAAGGAAAACATTTTCCGCTCTGCACTGGAATCTGCCATTCTGGGTATGAAAGTAGGTCTCGATTCATTTGAAAAATTAGGATTTGAAGCAAAGGAAATCAGACTTATCGGTGGTGGTGCCAACTCTAAGATATGGCGTCAGATCACAGCAGATGTAATGAACCTTCCCGTAGTAATCCCCGTAACCTCGGAGGCCGCAGCCCTGGGTAGTGCTGTTCAGGCTCTTTGGTGTCTGGAAAAGGCTGAAGGTTCGGATACGGATATCAATGCACTCATTGATGAGCATGTTGAACTGGATTCAGCTAAGGGATGCACTCCCAATTCTGAAAATGTTGAAAAATACAAAGCGGTTTATGAAGAGTACAGCAAATATGTGAATGCTCTGACACCGCTGTTTTCTTAAGCCAATTTAGGATTCCCAAGGTTCCGGGAGGGGTTTCCGGTACCGTTTAATTGATCAATTACATATAGGAGATTCATATGAGTCAGGTTTTTACAGGAGATAAAGAGTATTTCAAGGGCATCGGAAAAATTCCTTTCGAAGGTAAAGGGTCCGATAATCCCCTGGCATTCAAATTCTATGATGAGAATAAAAAAGTTCTCGGCAAGACAATGAAGGATCATCTGAGATTCGGTATTGCCTACTGGCACAGCTTCTGTGCAGACGGGGGCGACCCCTTTGGTAATTCTACATTGATTCACCCCTGGGCACAGGCCGACGGTATGGACAAAGCCAGAAATAAAGCGGATGCCGCGTTTGAATTCATTTCAAAACTAGGTGCTCCCTACTACTGTTTCCATGATGTGGATGCTTCTCCCGAAGGTGCAAACCTAAATGAGTATGTAAGCAATCTGCAGGCAGTAACCAAAATGCTGAAAGAGAGACAGGATGCAACAGGTATCAAACTGCTGTGGAACACGGCAAACCTGTTCTCAAATCCCCGTTATATGAACGGTGCCTCCACTAACCCCGACTTTAATGTTCTAGCCTATGGATCAGCTCAGGTAAAAGCCTGTCTGGAAACCAATGTGGAACTCGGTGGTGAAGGTTATACATTCTGGGGTGGAAGAGAAGGCTATATGTCTTTGTTCAATACCAATATGAAAAGAGAAAAAGATCACCTGGCTCAGTTTCTAATTGCTGCCCGTGATTATGGAAGAAAAATTGGATTCAAGGGTAAGTTCTATATCGAACCCAAGCCCATGGAACCTTCAAAACATCAGTATGACTACGATGCGGAAACCGTAATCAATTTCATTAAGGCCAATGGTCTTGAAAATGATTTCGCCACAAATATTGAAGCCAACCATGCCACATTGGCTGGCCACTCCTTTGAGCATGATGTACAGATATCTGCTGAATATGGATTGCTGGGAAGCATTGACGCCAACCGTGGTGATATGCAGAACGGATGGGACACAGACCAGTTCCCCTGTAGTGTTTATGAATCTACTGAAATAATGAGAATCATCCTTGGAATGGGTGGATTTACAACAGGCGGTCTGAACTTTGATGCCAAGATCAGAAGAAACTCTACCGATATGGAAGATCTGTTTGTTGCGCATGTCGGCGGAATGGATACCTTTGCTCTCGGTCTGGAAATGGCTGCAAAGATCCAGGAAGACGGTAAAATGGATAAGATGAAAGCAGATCGTTACAACTCCTTCGATTCCGGTAAGGGAAAGGAGTTCGAAGACGGAAAGCTCAGTCTGGAAGATCTTGCCAAACTGGCACATGAAAATGGAGAGCCCGCAACCATCAGCGGTAAGCAGGAACTCTATGAAAATATAGTTAACCAGTTACTCTTCAGCCAGGGCTGAGGCCTCTGTATCACACAGTTAAAAGTTGTTCCGGATTTTCGGGTCCGGTAATTTCTTCATAAAAAGGTCCGGTTCTATTTTATAGAACCGGATCTAAAAACCTCCTTTTTTTTATTGCCGTTTTTATGTCCGTCAGCATGATTCGGGCACCCCTGTATCCCGCGTCAGTGAACCTGCGCGGGATCTTTTTTTACATTTGAAACAGACAGCCCGAACATAGTATACTTATGTTAATATATTAAAATAAATTCTCATCAGGACGGTTCGTAAAAATGAATGTAGGTTTTATAGGTTCCGGGAATATGGCCACTGCTATAGTAGGCGGTCTTCTTAATACAGGTATGGTAAGGGGTGGAGAGGTATTTGTCTCTGATGCATCCGCAAAGGCTCTGGAGCGTATCTCTGCCCGTTTTGAAGGTATAAATACCAGCACTGATAATCTGGAAAATATTGCTGAGCTTGATTATCTCTTCCTTGCAGTAAAGCCTCATATCTATGAGCCTGTCATCAGACAGATTAGAGAAAAAGTTCTGGAAAAAACTGTGGTTATAACCATTGCCGCAGGGAAGAGTCGAGCACAGGTTCTCGGCCTTTTCGAACGTGAAATAAAACTGGTAAGAACCATGCCCAATACTCCGGCTCTTGTGGGAGAAGGTATGACGGCTGTCTGTCCCACGGATAATCTTTCTTCGCAGGAAGTAGAATCAGTGCTCTCTCTCCTGGGGGCATATGGTAAGGCAGAGTTGCTGGAGGAACGTCTTTTTGACGGCTATACCGCCATGTGCGGCTCCAGTCCCGCCTACGTATATATGTTTATAGAAGCCCTTGCAGACGGAGGGGTTCGTGAAGGACTGCCCCGGGATAAGGCCTACAGAATGGCTGCCCAGGCAGTACTCGGCTCTGCAAAGATGGTGCTGGAAACCGGTATACACCCCGGACAGCTGAAAGACCAGGTCTGTTCCCCTGGTGGATCAACTATTGAGGCCGTAGGAGTCCTTGAAGATAAAGGGTTCCGATCTGCTGTAATGGAAGCTTTAAGAGTCTGTGCCCGAAAATCCGGACAGTTATCCGAGAGCTGATTTTAGAATGACAAAAAAGGGCACAGGAATCAGAAATATCATTCTCTTTTTTTTCTTACTGCTGACTGCTCTTCCTCTCTCTGCAGCTTCTCTGATTTTTGACCATATTACCCAGAAAGACGGTCTGGCAAACAATTCTGTTTCCAGTATTGTACAGGATCACAGAGGCTATCTATGGTTTGGAACTCAGAATGGATTATGCCGCTATGACGGTAAGTCCTTTCTTATCTATGAGCATGATCCTTTTGATAAAACCTCACTACCCCATAATCTTATTCAGACTCTGTACCTGGACCCTGTGGAACCTTTTCTCTGGATAGGAACATATGAGGGGATCTCCCGTTTTAATCTGGAAACAAATGAGTTCTTTAATTTCGGTATTTACAGTATGGATGATGGGGAAGTCCTTTCCAATGAGGTGGTCACCTCAATTGTCAGAGATGGTGATGGAATTCTTTGGGCAGGAACTCTGGACGGTTTGAACAGGATCGATCTTGATAGTGGTGAAATACGGTCCTACTATCATAATGATCTTGAGGGAGGATCAATCCTTCATAATACAATCCGCAGTCTCTTTATTGATAATAGGGACAGACTCTGGATCGGCAGTTATGGAGGACTTGATATCTATCTTCCAGATGAGGACCGTTTCGGGCATTTCAGAGCCGATCCGGGAAATCCTGATTCTCTTCAATCTCCATTTGTTATGGCAGTCACCCAGACCGATGATTTCAATTTATGGGTGGGAACCTGGGACGGTGGTGTCTCCCTTCTTGATCCCGGTTCCGGACTGATTCTTGAACATCTTGATCTGGAAGGACATATCTATCTATTATCTCCTGATCCTTCGGGAGATCTTTGGATCGGTACATGGGGTGATGGTCTATACCGCTGGTCTTCCTCGGACAGCTCAATGACTCATTACCCGGCAGAGCCGGAAGATCCCTATAAACTTAACCACGGCATAGTCTATTCTTTCTTCAGAGATACCGGCGGTGTGTACTGGATAGGTACAAATGGAGAGGGAATCAATAAACTGAATCCTCTAAAGAAGGACTTCCGCTTTATTCATTACGAAGAAGAGCGTCTCTCTCTACCCGATGACAGAATCAAGGATATTCTTATCGACAGTCAAAACCGCTACTGGGTAGCTACATACGGTAACGGCTTATGGCGTTTTGAAGGGGATCCGGAGAACTGGACAGTAAAGAACTGGCTTCCCGATGAAGAGAATCCCTGGACTCTGTCCAATGCCAATGTCACTGATGTTATTGAAGATTCCCGGGGGCGGATCTGGGTAGCAACTTTAAGCGGTATTGATCGCTATATTCCTGAAACTAATGACTTTGATCATATTTCTCTGGCGAAGATTAATACCACAGACGATGAGCCGATCATCTATGCCATTACCGAGGATATTGATAATACTTTCTGGTTTGGTACATATAGTCTGGGAGTTGTTCACTGGTCTGAGGACCAGGGAATCCTGGATGTTTACGGGTATAAGCCCGGAGATGCAGAGTTGAGTAATAATCTTGTTTTCTGCCAGTTTCTGGACAGTCACAATAATCTTTGGATCGGTACCAATCAAGGGCTGAATCTTTATGACCGGGAGACGAAAAAATTCAAGTTTTTTTATCATGACAGGGAAGACCGTAAAAGTCTCAGTAATAATGTGGTCACCTCTGTTTTTGAAGACAGTGGAGGTCGTATCTGGGTCGGAACCAGTGGCGGCGGAGTTAATCTTCTTAATGAGAAAAAAACGGAATTCTCCTACTATTCCCGGAAAGACGGGCTTTTTTCAAACCAGGTTCAGGCCATTCAGGAAGACTCTCAGAGGCGTCTCTGGATATCAACAATAAGCGGAATCAGTATCTTGAATCTTGATGAAGGGACCATTCTCAGTATTGATGAGAGTGATGGAATAGTGGCGGAACAGATGTTCAGAAGCTCTACCATCGATAGAAACGGCTTGATCTATTTCGGCAGTTCAGAAGGGATTCTGCGTTTCAATTCCGCGATTCTATATGATAATCCGCATCCTCCTGCACTCTGGATGAATAAAATGGAAATTATGGGTGAGCCCTTTGATTTTAACGATGCCCTTCAGAAGGGTGAGACTATCAAATTGAACTGGAAAGAGAATTTTCTGAGTTTTGAGTTTGCGGCTCTGGATTTTACATCTCCAGGGCAGAATCAGTTTCGATATAAAATGGATGGGCTGGATAAAGAATGGGTCGCCAGCGGTACTAGAAATTATGCTGTATACCAGAATCTTTCGCCGGGAAGCTATGTTTTCAGGGTACAGGGTTCAAATAATGACGGTATCTGGAGTGAAAGCGGTCTGGCAGTGCCTATCTATATCAAGGCACCCCCATGGAAACAGCGCTGGTTCATTGCATTATATGTTCTGGCAGCTGTGATGGCTATTATTCTGACTTCAAATATAAGGGCCAATGTCCTGTTGAAAAACAAACTTAATGTTGTCGAGAGCAGCCGGAATAACCTACAGGTTTTGAATGATAAACTGGAGCAGCTGGCCTGGAAGGACGGTCTGACAGGGCTTTCCAATAGAAGATTCTTTGATCTGTCTTTAAACAATATCTGGCATCTTGCTGTGAGAGAGAAGAAATATATCAGCCTTCTGATGATTGATGTGGACCATTTTAAGGCCTACAATGATTTTTATGGTCATCAGAGTGGTGACCTTGCCCTTAAAAAAGCGGCATCTCTGATACGGGGTGTTATGAAGCGTGATACTGATGCTGTCTGCCGTTATGGAGGGGAGGAATTTACGGTTCTTCTATTTGATACTGATCCGAAAGAGTGTATCAGTCTCTGTGAAACCCTTCTTAAGGAAGTAAGGGATGTCCGTATACCCCATGAGGGGTCTCCTTTGGCCCCATATCTGACACTTTCTATCGGTCTGTCAGTTTTTATTCCCGGCTTTGAACAGCTGCCGGAGATTCTGGTAGAAAGGGCGGATGATGCTCTGTATGAGGCAAAAAATCTTGGACGTGACCGCTTTGTTGTTTACAGGGGCAATAAAAATAAAGGACAGAACTCTTGACCAAAGATAATGTTGAACTGATATGTAATATAGGTGAATTGTCAGATCTCTTTCGTGAAAAAAGCGATGTAAGGGGATTTCTACAGAGGGTCGTGAAGACCGTTTCCGAGCATATGAAGGCCGATGTCTGTTCAATATATCTGTATGATGAGTATCTGGATCGTCTTATCCTTGAGGCTACAGAAGGACTTAATCAGGATCTGATCGGTAAACTGATCCTGACCCCCGGAGAAGGACTGGTTGGAACAGCCATGAAAGAGCTGCGTTCTATTCTGGAAAAGAACGGTCAGGAGAATCCTCAGTTCAAGGCCGTCCCGGGAAGCGGCGAAGAGCCTTATCAGGCCTTTCTTGCAGTGCCTATTCTCAGAGGACTTACGCGGATAGGGGTTCTGGTCCTGCAGCATCATCAATCGGGTTATTTTAATAAAAACGATATGATGGCCTTTAAAGCGATCGCGTCTCAGCTGGCTGCAACACTTGAAAATGCAAAACTCCTTATGGGGGTAACAAAGAAGCCGGGGGCCCCGAAAAAGGAAGAGAATGTCTCTTTTATCAGGGGACAGGCCATCGTAGGCGGCATCGGTATAGGAAATGCCTATGTCATCGAGAGCGGAAAAAAAGATCAGTTTTACAATGGACTTCCCCAGAGCTGTATTGATGCCTCGGAGGAAGATTTTGCCAACGCTCTGACACAGTCAGAAGAGCAGCTTCAGGAACTGCAGGCAGAAATGGAGGAGAAGCTTTCGGATGTGGGTTCCCTTATTTTCAGCACCCACCTTCTGATGCTTCGTGATTCAAGCTTTGTAGGCAAAATGGAGGATGATATCAAAGCAGGAACACAGCCCTGTGATGCTATTGTCTCACGTGTAGAATATTTTATTAAAATATTTTCCGAGAGTGAAAATCCACGGCTTCAGGAAAAGGTTCAGGATATTAGAGATCTTGGTCACAGACTGCTGCGTAATCTTGCCGGGGAGTCTCAGGATTCGGGGGATTATTCGGGTCAGATTCTGATAGCCCGGGAACTTCTTCCATCAGAACTCGTTAAGATTACCGCTCAGCATGTTGAAGGACTTGTCCTGTACAGTCAGGGCGCGTCTGCTCATATTACCATTCTGGCGAAATCTCTGGGTGTGCCCCTTGTTTATTCGGATGATAAAAGGCTCTTCTCAATTGATTCGGGAACATCCCTAATTCTGGATGGTCTGGAAGGAACCCTGCTGATCAATCCAAATGATGACAGTCTTAAACAGTTTCGAACCCTTAAGAAAGACTATGAACTGACTGAGGGCAGGGAAGACCAGGTAAAAGATGAGACATACAGTCTTGATAATGAGAGAATATATCTACGGGCGACAATCAACCTGATCAGCGATATTAAAACAGCGGTCAAGATGAAGGCCGAAGGGATCGGCCTGTATCGCTCGGAATTTCCCTTTCTTATAAGAAACAGCTTTCCCAGTGAGGAAGAACAGTATCTGGTATATAAGAAGATCTTTGACGGCATGGATCACTCACTTATTACATTGAGAGCTCTTGATATCGGCGGAGATAAGATTCTCTCCTATGTCCCCGATTCGGAAGAGGAGAACCCCTTTCTCGGACTCCGGGCTATCCGTTTTCTACTTGAGAATAAGAAGATATTTGTAGGTCAGCTGAAGGCCATGCTTCGGGCGGGGCAGGGCCGAAAATTCCGTATTATGTTTCCTCTGATTTCCTCTCTTGATGATTTCAGACAGGCAAGACGAATGGTTGAGAAAAGTATAGAATTTCTCAAACGGGATGGATTTGAATGTGATACTATCCCTGAGCTTGGTGTTATGATCGAGCTTCCTTCGGCTGTGATAATGGCTGAAGATCTGGCAAGAGAAGCAGATTTTATCTCTGTAGGGTCAAATGATCTGGTACAGTATCTGCTTGGAGTGGACAGGACCAATGAGAAGGTCTCCGGTCTGTATGATGCCAGACATCCTGCTGTATTAAGGACAATCGCCCTTATTGCTGAAGCGGCTGAAAAGGAGAACTGTTCTCTCAGTATCTGTGGAAACATGGCTTTTAACAAAGAAATGGTCTATTTTCTGGTGGGTGCAGGTATCAGGAATCTATCAATGCCTCCGGTTCAGATTCCAGGGATACAGAAATTTCTCAATGCTGTGGATATAAAGAAAGCTGAACAGGACTTCCGTATACTTCTGAGTATGAATTCTCTGGAAGATATTCATACTCATCTGGAGTCTGCTGTTTCTGAAATGATTCTCTAGTCTATATATTTATCCATAATGCTCTGAATGGACTTAACCTTAAGCTGGTTTCTGATCTCCTCTTCAGTCTCATACCAGAAATTCGACAGACCACAGTCTACAGACCGGTCACATACTCCGTCTCCCGCAGTACAGGGGGCAAGTGCTACACCCTCTTCTACAGCTTCAAGAACATCCAGAACTGTAATCTGATCAAGATCTTTTGCCAGACGAAATCCTCCTGAGGCACCCCGGATAGATTCAGTAATCCCGGCTTTTTTAAGCTTTGTAAATATCTGTTCCAGAAATATTGGAGACAGCTCTTCGCTATTTGATATAGATTTGATGGAAATTGGTTTGTTTTCTTTATTTTTGGCCATGTTAACTACTGCTCTGATGGCATAGCGACCTTTTGTTGTAATACGCATATGCACATATTACTGTGATTTATGAATGCGGGCAAGAGATATATTAGTAACAAATTAATACTTTCGATAAAAATTTGCTGAAATTTACCAAAATTAACAGGACTTTTATATATGATTTTATTTACCGGGGGCTATCATGAGTACAGTACTTACAAATACCCGGAGGTAACGGTTAAATATGAATGGTAAAGAGTTAATTTTTAAAGCATTTAACGGAGAAAAGGTAGAACGGGCCCCCTGGGTTCCTTATACAGGAGTACAGATTGCCAATCTGAAAGGATATAATGCACAGGAAGTTCTTCAGGATGCAGATAAACTGGTTGAATGTCTGGTCGAGTCTCATAAACAGTACTCTCCCGATGGTCAGCCTGTTGTTTTTGACCTTCAGATTGAAGCGGAAATTCTGGGATGTGATCTACTCTGGGCAGAAGATTCTCCCCCCACTGTAAAAAGTCATCCTCTGTCTGATACTAAAGATATTCCTTCAAAGATTCCTTCAAAGAGTGATGGCCGACTTCCCATGGTTCTGGATGTTATGAATCGGGTTAAGGCTGAAATAGGAGATACTACTGCTCTTTACGGACTGGTTTGCGGCCCCTTCACTTTGGCTTCCCATCTGAGAAGTACAAATATCTTTATGGATATGTATGATGACGAAGAGTATGTAAAGAACCTGATGGCCTATGCCACAGATGTGGCTATTGCCGTTGCAGATTACTATATTGAGACGGGGATGGATATCATCGGTTCTGTTGACCCTCTGGTTTCTCAGATTTCTCCCGAAATGTTCGATCAATTTATGGCTGCCGACTATAAGAGATTTTTTGATCATGTACGATCTAAAGGTGTATTTAGTTCATTCTTTGTGTGTGGTGATGCTACAAAGAACCTGGAAGTAATGGCTAAAACCGGACCTGACTGTCTTTCCATCGACGAAAATATCGATATTGTGGAAGCCAAAAAAGTAACGGATGCCCATAATATAATGATTTCCGGAAACCTTCAGCTAACAGTAACCATGTTGCTGGGTAACCAGAAAGACTGTCAGAAAGCCGCCATCGAGCTGATGGATAAGGTCGGAACAGAACGTTTTATCCTGGCTCCCGGATGTGATATGCCCTTCGGTGTTCCTGTGGAGAATATTGTTGGAATCGGCCAGGCCGTTCAGAATATTGATGCCACAAGAACCTTTCTGGAAAGCTATGTGAAGGAAGTCGTAGAGATCGATGTTGAGATGCCGGACTATGAGAATCTGGATCATGTCCTTATTGAAGTTCTAACAATAGACTCCGCAACCTGTGCCGCTTGCGGCTATATGAAGGCTGCCGCCGACGATATGATTGAAATTTTCGGAAATGATAAAGTTAAGGTTATAGAGAGAAAGATTCTTGAGCCCGAGAATATCGCCCGTCTTGGTAAACTTGGTGTCGCAAACCTTCCTTCTATAGCTGTGAATGGTAAGGTAACACATATTTCTCTGATCCCCACACGGACAGAGCTTGAAAAAGAGATCAAAGCCCTTGTCTGAGTGTTAAACTGAAGTCATTCATACGCCCCGGGCTAAGGTTAAATCAGCCGCGGGGCGTTTTTATGCAATTGTTATAGGAGTTGCCCTGTATGAGTCAAAAAATAGATATTATCCTTCTGGCCGGGTTTCTCGGTGCCGGTAAAACCACAGTTCTTAATGAACTTATTCGCTCCTTTCATGATAAGAAACTTGGGATGCTGGTTAATGATTTTGGTGAGGTGCCGGTAGATGGATCTCTTCTCAAAAATGAGAATCCCGAATTGCTTAAAGAGGGACATAAGATCTATGAGATCGGAAACGGTTCTATTTTCTGCTCCTGCCTGAAGGCTCCTTTTCTTTATGGTCTGAAGTATTTTGAAAAAGAGCTGCCCGAACTCCTTTTTATTGAGGCCTCAGGACTTTCCGATCCCTCCAGCATGTCGAAGATCCTATCTGATCATAATATGGAGGGTTCTTTTGAGATCCGGCAGACTATAACCCTTATTGATCCAGTTAAATATAAGGCTCTGGTACATGTTCTAAATGTGATTGAAAAACAGATTGAAGCCGCAGATCATGTTCTTGTTAATAAGATTGATCTTGTTCCTGCTCAGGATTTGAAGGAACTTCTTGAAGACCTGAAATCCAGAACTTCTGCTCCCATTCAGACAGGCAGCTTTGGGGCGTTTGATTACAGTTTTATTCTTTCCGCAGAAGCCAGTCACAAAAACGCAATGATGGAGAGTTGTAATACTCCCGCCACAAGACCTGCCAGTCTTTTCCTCGAAGGAAGCATCAATGATGAGCAGGTTCTGAAAGATTTTATGAGCCGTGTGGAAGGAGCTCATTATAGAATTAAGGGATTTATTGAGATAGGCGGCCGTATGCTCTATGTGTCTGACAACAGTGTAGGGTATTCAATTACCGAGACAGTGAAACCCGGAATTAAAACTGGATTGACCGTTCTCTGTCCAAAAGAGAATGAACAGAATATTGTTGAGCTGTGGAAAGAGATCTGTGGGATTAGAATATGACAAAACTGATCCTTCTGGGAGGATTCCTCGGTTCTGGTAAGACCACTTTTATGGTGAAGGCCGCATCTTTGCTTGAGAAGCAGGGGCTGTCGGTTTCCGTGATCAGCAATGATCAGGGTGATACTCTTGTGGATACCATGTTTTCCCGGTGGGAAGGGTTGGATTCTCATGAGGTCTCAGGCGGCTGTTTCTGCTGCCGTTTTCCAGATTTCCTTAACACTGTAAAAGCTGTTATTGCTCGTAAGAGTCCTGATGTGATTATTGCTGAGGCTGTGGGCAGTTGTACTGATCTTGCGGCAACTGTAATAAATCCTTTAATTCAGTTTCATGGGGATACGGTAGAAGTAAAAGCTTATCTTACTCTGGTTGACGGTCTCAGAATGCAGAAAGAGTATCTGGAAATGAATCTGTTTAATCCGCTGAAGGCAGGAGAAGTTCTGATCTCACATCAGATCAGAGAATCAGAAGTCCTTGTCCTCTCAAAGTCGGATCTTCTGGATGAAAAGCAGAGAACAGATTCTCTTGTTTTTCTTCGAAAGCTCAATTCCCGTGCCCGGAGTTTTGTCTGTTCATCAAGTACGGAAGAGGGACTCAGGACCCTTCTGGAGGAGTGTCTAAAGGGCTTTCCTCTCGATTTCTCCGACAGAATTCCCATCGATTACAAGGTCTATGCAGAAGCCGAAGCGGCCTATGGCTGGTATAACGGTTCATGGATAATCGAAGGGGAGGATGAGGTTGATCCTGTAACTCTTTCATTTCCTCTGATGGAGTCTTTCCGCAATCCTGAGCTGGGTGAAGTTGCCCATGCCAAGATGCTGTTAACAACTCCCGGCGGCGGACTTAAAGTCAGTTTTGTGATGGGGCATATTCAGGCGGATGAGATAAATATTCCCGAAGGAAAAGTCCGTGAGATGCAGATCATTCTGAATATCCGCTCGGCCTGTTCCCCGGAGATTATTGAAAAACATGTCTTAGCTATTCATTCTTCACAGGAAAAGGATGGTTTTTCAATCAAAAACTATAAGTGGAATTCTCTTATTCCGGCTCCTCCGGAGCCGTACTACTCCTGATTTTAAGATCAGAATACGTAGCGGACACCCAGTGATGTTGACCAGGTCAGGTCAATTCCCTGGATAAAAAACATTCCCGGTCCGCCTTCGATGTAGAGGTTCAGAGGAATCTCCTCAAAGGTATATTCCCAGCGGAGGAATCCCATCAGGGACATATCGAATTCTTCTCCCATGTGAAAGTTCAGCTGAGGTCCCAGTGAGAGGGGGAATGACTGATCCTTAATCTTGATGTCGGCAATGGTGAAAAGCAGGTTTCCACCGATGGTAAAACCGTTGTAGAAACTTCCCAGCAGGACATTGGTTTCCAGGAAGTTGGCCAGTCTGTATCCGAATACAACTCCTGAGGGATAACCCAGGGCAACACCAATTTTAGCACGGCCTTCAAGATCTTTAGTACTCAGAGTAATCTCTTTTATCTCTTTGTCCTCAACTTTTTTATCTTCCGCGAACACAGGGATGGTAAGACATATCAACAGGATCAGTAATATTGTTTTTTTCATTCTATTCACTCCAAGGTCTGTCAGACCAGTTATTATTACTATGTCATTATAATCTATTTAGTAGAAATATCTGCATCTATTCAGTAGAAATCTCTACCTGATAAGAAGGTTTTTTTACTCCTATGGGCAGAATCCAGACGGCTGTGTTAGACTGTAATCCATGAAGGATATTGAAGACCCCCGTTTAAAACATGATGCTGCCCGGATTGAGAACGTCCGCAGCCGCCTTGCAACTCAGGATGAGCTGGAGCATATGGTTCAGATCTTCAAAATTTTCGGAGATCCTTCACGCCTCAAAATCATTAATGCCCTTATAGAAGATGAGCTTTGTGTTCATGAAATATCTGAATTGATGCAGATGAGTCAACCTGCAATATCACATCAACTCAGACAATTGAAACAGGCATATGTCGTCAATTCCAGACGGGATGGCAAGCACATTTATTATTCTCTGAAAGACGAGCATGTCATTCAGATCTATAGAATCTGCCAGGAGCATATGGCAGAGGGCTGATTCTCAACATTATAGGAGTATTTCTCATGATCTACAGAAAATATGGAAAGAGTAAAATAGACTTGGCAGCAATAGGTTTCGGCGGGATGAGATTTGAATCTCCCCATGATACGGATGCTTCGGCAGAAACAGTTCTTCATGCCTATGAGAAGGGTATTACTTATTTTGATACTGCACCAGGATACTGTGAAGATCAGTCTGAAATAATCATGGGCCGGGCTATCTCGGAAATGAAGAAGCGGGGTAATCCTTTTACAATTTCTACCAAGAGTAATAAGTCTGATGGAGATACTGTCAGAGCCGAGCTGGAAACATCTTTGAAGCGTTTGAATGTGGACAGCATCGATTTTTATAACTGCTGGTATGTCCTTAGCATGGAGGACTGGGCCGGAAGGAAGTCCGGTGGTGCAGTACAGGCCATTTTGAAAGCAAAAGAAGAGGGGCTGATTAAACATGCAGTATTCTCCACACATCTTGCCGGACCCGATATCCGTAAGGTTATTGAAGAGGGTTATTTCGAGGGAGTGACTCTGGGATACTCCGTTATGAACTCGGCCTACAGACAGGAGGGGATTGAAGCCGCTGCAGAGAACGATATGGGTGTTATTGTCATGAACCCCCTGGGGGGAGGTCTTATTACAGGCAGCGGCGACGCACTGGACTTTTTGAAAGTAAGACCTGAGCAGTCCATGCTGGAAAGTGCTCTTCATTTTCTTCTCAATGATGAGAGGATCAGCTCCTTTCTTGTGGGCTTCCGGAATAAGGATGATGTAGATAGCGCTGTTGCAGCTGTAGAGAGCTTCAAAGCATATACAGAAAGTGAGATGAATCATGTGGAACGGAGTATCTCTCATGACTTCAACTCTCTGTGTACCAGCTGCCGTTACTGTGATGTGTGTCCTGAGGATATTCAGGTCTGGGCTTTTCAGGAGTGCTGGAATCATCTCAAACTCAAGGGTAATGCCGAGGGACTGTCAGACCGCCTGAAATGGTATTGGTCTGCTTCTTTGTCAGAGCTTGAGCGCTGTACCTCCTGCGGGGCATGTGAGGCTGCCTGTACTCAGAAGCTGCCCATCATTGACCGATTTGCCGAGCTGGAGAAAGCCCTTAAATCATTATGAACGGATCGATTGTTATTTTGACAGGGGCTGGTATCTCTGCAGAGTCGGGTATTCAGACATTTCGTGCGTCAGACGGTCTCTGGGAGAATCACCGGGTGGAGGATGTAGCAACTCCCGAAGGATTTGCCCGGGATCCCGAGCATGTTCAGGAATTCTATAATCAGAGGCGGAGACAGCTCAGAGATTCAGACATTAAGCCTCATGCAGCTCATATGGCTCTGGGGAAACTTGAACTTGAATATGACGGTTCTGTCACTGTAATAACTCAGAATATTGATAATCTACACGAAGCCGGAGGCAGTCATCGCATCATTCATATGCATGGAGAGCTTCTGAAAAGTCTCTGTTCCGCCTGTGGAAACCGTGCTGATCTCGAGGGAGATCTTGACAGGACAATGAGCTGTCGGGTCTGTGGAGCTTCCGGATCATTACGACCCGATGTTGTCTGGTTTGGTGAGATGCCCTACGGAATGGACGAGATTATGCAGCTCCTGGAAGACTCTTCTCTTTTTCTTTCTATCGGCACTTCAGGGCATGTTTATCCGGCAGCCGGCTTTGTTGAGACAGCCGCCGCAGCCGGGGCTCTGACCATTGAAATAAACCTGGAACCCTCCCTGGTTCATACACTCTTTGATGAGCATAGAACGGGAAAGGCGGGTGATCTGGTCCCTCTGCTGGTGGACGATATCCTTTCAGGAAAAATCAAAATCTGATCCTATATTTTTCAAATACAATACTACGGGATTCTTGACAATGTTTTGGACTGGGCTTATAGTCTACATATAAGCATATACTTATATGTAAATATGAGTGGAATACTGAGGAGACTCCTTATGTCACAAAAAAATGAGTTTATATTAAGCGGTTTAAGCTGTTCACACTGTGCCGCCGTGATAGAAAATAAAATAAATGATCTTCCCTGGGTTGATGAGGCCCGGGTAAACCTTGCAACTCAGATACTTTATCTTGATGCTGCTTCGGTCGAAGAATCCCGGCAGGAACTGCAAAGCCTTGTGGATGCTGTTGAGGACGGAATCACCGTTGAATATAGATCTGATGCGAAGGACCCTTCAGATAGTAAGAAGTCCTGGAATATTACTTCATTACTGCTTAAGAGATGGGGAGAAATTCTGGGTGCCCTGCTCTTTCTGGCTCTGACATTTCTGAAAGGGAATGAACTCTTTTTTCTTGAACTGAGAATCGCGCTCTACGGTGCGGCCTATGTCCTGGTCGGCAGAACTGTGCTCCTTTCGGGGCTGAAGAATATGAAAAACGGCCGACTCCTGGATGAAAATTTCCTGATGATTATCGCAACCGCCGGAGCCTTTGCTATTGGAGAATTTCCTGAAGCAGTTGCTGTTATGCTCTTTTATCAGGTGGGAGAATTTTTCCAGGAACTGGCTGTTGACCGCTCCCGGCGTTCTATCAGAAATCTGATGGATTCAAAGTCCGGTATGGTCCAGGTACTTGAAGGGGATGAGGTAAAAGAAATTGCACCCGAAGATGTAGCTATCGGTACGCTGTACCGTTTGAGGCCCGGTGACCGGGTTCCTCTGGACGGTATTATAGAAAAGGGAAAGGGCTCGGTAGACAGTTCCGCCCTGACAGGTGAATCTTATCCCCGTCAGGTGAATGAAGGGAGTTCTGTATTAAGCGGTTTTGTAAACAGAGAGTCTGTACTCGAGGTCCGCAGCAGCAAGATCCTCTCTGAATCTTCCTATTCCAGAATCATACGAATGGTTGAGGAATCCAGCAGCCGAAAGGCGCAGTCGGAACAGTTTATTACACGTTTTGCCCATTACTACACACCTGCTGTAGTTGCTCTGGCTGTTCTTCTGGCAGTCATTCCACCTCTGCTTATTGAAGGGGCTATTTTCCGGGACTGGCTATACCGAGCCCTGGTCTTTCTGGTTGTTTCCTGCCCCTGTGCTCTTGTCATCTCTATTCCTCTCGGCTTTTTTGCCGGTATCGGCCGCGCTTCCCGTGAAGGAATTCTGGTCAAGGGAGGAAATTATCTTGAGGCCTTAAATGGTATTGATACGGTTTTTATGGACAAGACCGGCACCCTCACCAGAGGTGATTTTTCAGTAAGTGCAGTACTTCCTGCTCCAGGAATCAATGGAGAGGATATGCTTCGTTATGCTGCAATAGCGGAAGCATCATCCACTCATCCCATTGCAGAATCTATAGTAAAGACCTGGAAAGAAAATTCCGGGGAGATTAAGGTTCCGGCAGCCGATTCCACAGAGGAGATTGCAGGTCACGGAATTCGGGCCCATTGGAAGAAACAGGTAATCACCATAGGTAAACCCGGATGGCTCAGAGAAGCGGAACTGGATTTGATTCCCGGGCCCCAAGGGAAAACAACAGTTCATATCGCCGTGGATTCTGTTTACCAGGGAGCCATAGTACTATCCGATGAGATTCGGAGTGATACGGCTCAGGCGCTGATAGATCTGAAGAATGAGGGCATTGAGTCTATTATTATGCTTACAGGGGATAGTGAAGCAACAGCAGCAGCTGTGGCTGCAGAGCTTGAACTGAGCAGCTATCAGGCAGATCTTCTGCCTCATCAGAAGGTGGAAGCCCTTGAGATGTCCATAGCCCAGGGGAAAAGGACGGCATTTCTGGGAGACGGCATTAATGACGCTCCTGTACTGGCCAGAGCTGATGTAGGGATTGCCATGGGTGGACTCGGATCGGATGCTGCCATTGAAGCCGCAGATATTGTCCTGATGGCTGATGAGCCCTCCCGGCTTGTGAACGCCAGAAGAATCGCCCGGAAAACCAGAGAAATCATAGTACAGAATATTGTTCTTGCTTTGGGGATCAAGGCCGTGATACTGGTACTGGCCGCCCTTGGTTATGCAGGGATGGGACTGGCTGTATTCGGTGATGTGGGAGTCGCCCTGCTGGCCATTCTCAATGTTCTTAGAATTATGTCAGGTCGTGTACCCACTTCTCAGAACGCACACGCCACAGCCCTGTAATATATTTTGCAATCTCCTCGCTGAGACAGAAGAGGTAGACCAGTGCAGGATGAAGATGAAAAACGAGTCCGGCCAGGGCTACCAGGGGTATGCTGATCAGCCATAGAGGGATCAGTTCCAGAACGGCACAAAAATGAGTGTCTCCGCCGCTGCGGAGAATCCCCACAATAATATGCATATTTGATGCTTTTACAAAGAGGACAATTGTTAGAATCCTCAGAAGCTGTACAACAAGATTTGCCACATAATCTGAGATATTGAATAATCCGGGGATTAGGGGAGCGAGAAAGAATATGAGTACTCCGATAGCCGCCGATAATATTGGAACGATCATAAGTATGGTCTTGGCACAGCGTTCTGCTTCTTTCTTTCTGCCTTCTCCAATCATATTTCCCAGTATAATGGCAGCTGCATTTGCTGTTCCTACAAAGAAGATAAATGCAAGGCGGGAGAATGTATCCATTATATTGAAGGCTGCAAGAATATCAGTTCCCATACGGGCAAAGACCAGGGTGAACATGGTCATACCCATGGACCAGCCGATCTCATTCAGGATTACCGGGCTGACCTTGTGAAAGAATCGGCCAACAAATTTTCTGTTCTGATTCAGCATCTCTTTAATGCTTGCAGCAACAGGGTATTTCTTTATATAAACCAAAAGAATCAGAGCAGTCATCTCGATGATTCTGGCTCCCGTGGTAGCAATGGCTGCTCCGGATATACCCATTTCGGGCATGCCGAATTTACCGAAGATCAGGGCATAGTTAAAAACGGCATTAAGACTCAGTGCTGTCGCTGAAAGAATCAGGGGAAGGCGGACGACACCGGTACTCCGGAGTACGCCCTCATAAATGATGGTTCCAGCCGTAAACATATAACTGATTGAGGCTATCTTGAGATAAGGTATTCCTGCTTGTACTACAGCTTCATCCTTTGTGAAAATACGCAGTATTTCTGCCGGGAAAATTTGAGCTGCCGCTGTAAAAAGGGCTGCTCCCAACAGACCCAGAATAAGGGCCATTCCCAGGGATCTATGAATTCCATCAAGGTCCCTCTTACCCCAGAACTGGGCAGTAAAGACAGAGCTTCCACTGCTCACTCCGAAGAGGAAGAGCATCATCAGAAAGAATATCTGGTTGGATAGAGCCACTGCTGCAATGGCAGTTTCACCCAGCTGGCCGATCATCAAGGTATCCACCATATTCAGAAGCGTCTGAACCAGGTTCTGTGCCGCTATGGGGAGGGCCAGTAATAAGAGTTTTTTAAAGCTGTCGCTGTCCTGTCTCAGTCTCTCCGGAAGATTCCAGGGCGATCTGAGACTCAAGGTCTGTTCCGTCATGTGGAGCCATCATACTCCCGGCTATGCTAATAGTCTATGTATTAGAGACTCTCTTTTTGACTTTTTTACAGTGCCTGAATTAAAGTGTAATAATTTCAAATCCCTTTGCGATCCAGGCCTCAATCGATGGATGGCCATTCATCTCTGAAAGCAGGGGGAGTCCCTGAGCTTCAACCTCTTCAAGGGTCCCCATCTGATGGCAGCATGCTCTGCATACACCGGCAAGAAGTCCCTTGGCAATTATTTTTGTATAGAGGGGATGCTGGGGATGGGAGGGCTCTTTCAATGCTCCCACAAGTTTACAGGCGGAACCTTCAACGATCAAAGCCGCCTCATAACCTTTGGCATCAAAATCCAGTACATTCATCATGGCATGGGCAAAACAGACTGCTTCTCCCTGAAAAGCAAAAACGGCAACTTTTTTCATTATTAACTCCTGATCTAAGTGTTCTTTTACCTATTGTGATATTCCCGGGCAACGAAATCAAGTATAAGATTTTTTTTATAAGGGAAGAGTATGATTATAAAGGGCAGAGATCTTTTCCTGTCCGAAAGAACTGTCCGAAAGAACTGCCCCCCCATATGTTGGAGAACATTTTGGGGGCAGTTCAATCCCGGGCTTTTCTAATATCATTGATAGATCAATTTACTATTAGATTTTGCCTTCTTCAATCAGAACAAAGAGGGAAGCGATAACAGCGCTCATTTCAACCCGTTCGGGATCATCATCAGAAATATTATAGGTAACGGACCAATCACCCTTGTTCTTGATGATTGAGGAGAGAATCTCACCATCTTTTCTGATGCTGAAACCATTGATTCCTTCAGAAGGAGTGGCGCTGAAGTCCAGATTCTTGCTGCTGAAGACATCGTATAACCCGTTTCCGGCTTCATCAACGACAGCTCCTCTCATGAATCCGTTAAAGCCTTCAGCTAGATGATTATATTCAATATCATAGCGGATTACCCGGCCTGTTTGTGATTCAACAATACGAAATTTATAGTTGAGGGTGTGGCTTGTTTTCCCCTTCTTTTCAAGAGAAACAGATGTTGCCTCAACGCCACCCAGTCCGGACCATCTGAATCCATTTTCATCTTCCATGGCAAAGGATATTGCCAGGTTTGAAGAAGTTTTGCTTGCACCTTCATGGCGCAGCACAGACTTGGTGGGTTTCCCCGAAGCTTTTATATCTTTGATCGTATAGTTTGCAAATGTATAACTCTTATTGAAAAGTCCGGATGATCTGATTTCATAAATGCCGGTCAGTGATTCCTGTTTCATGATTTTCTTACTGCTCTGGCAGGATATAGTGCTCAGCATCGCCGCAACTGCAAGGGTAATCATCCCCAGCTTTCTTATATGAGTATTAATAAGATTCATTAATTAAGGTTCTCCTGTAGTTTCAGATATTTTTAATAGTTTAACTCTCAATTGAAAATATTACAAACCCGGAGGTGAAAACGACTAAGTTTTCTAGCCTCCGGCTTTATGCTATTGCTGCAGATATATAGTAAGGAATCATTTTCCGGGAAGTGCCACAAGGTTGGGGCTGCTGCCTGTTTTCTCTATTTCAATCAGATTGCTGTAGGTGGTCTCTTTAATATTTTCTACCGCTTCCCTGGTGAAGAAGGCCTGATGACTGGTTATGAGGACATTGGGAAAGGTCTGCAGCCTGACAAATGTATCATCCTGAATAACTTCGTCCGATAGGTCTTCAAAAAAGAGATCTCCCTCTTCTTCATATACATCCAACCCGACATAACCCACTATGCCTGATTTCAGTCCATCGATGACGGCATTTGAATTGATAAGAGGCCCTCTGCTGGTATTGATCAGCATAACGCCTTTCTTCATGGATTTTATGGCATAATCATTAATCAGATGATAGGTCTCATGGTTGAGGGGACAGTGGAGTGATATGATATCGCTTTCTCTGTACAGGGTCTCAAGGTCTACATATTTCACACCCTTTTCTTTGACCGTATCGCTTGGAAATTTATCATAGGCGAGAACTTTTACTCCCAGTCCGGATATTACATTCATGAAAACCTGTCCGATTTTTCCGGTTCCGATAATTCCCACAGTTTTTTTGTGAAGGTCGAAACCAAGCAGACCATCCAGAGAGAAATTACCTTCTCTTACCCTTGAGTGTGCTCTGTGATATTTTCTGTTAAGAGTGAGGATGAGTCCCAGTGCATATTCTGCAACCGCATAGGGTGAGTAGGCCGGTACACGACAGACTTTAATACCCTTTTCTTCTGCTCTGTGCAGATCAACATTATTGAATCCGGCACATCGGAGGGCAATGATCTTTACTCCGCCCTTTGCGAGGGTATCTATAACCGCCGCATTAATGACATCATTTACGAATACACAGATGGCATCATATCCTGCAGCCAGAGCTGCGGTCTCTTCATCAAGCCTTGCTTCAAAGAAAGTCTGTTCTATTGTCTTGGGTTTTTTGCTTGTAAAGGCATCTTTTACCCATTTTTTACTGCTGAATATAGCGAGTTTCATTTGTAGCTCCTGTTATATACTAGTAAAGTAATAGTATATGTGGTCTTTGTCTATATAATTACACTTCAATTAAATAAGTTTCAGACAAATCCCATAGTTTTTCCATGAAATCTATATTTGCGGTTCTGGAATCCGGAGCGAGAGCTTTGCAGTATTTGAAATAACAGGTTTCATCGATATCAAGGTCTGGTTCTGAAGCCAGAAAGACAGAGGTAGATGCTCCATCTTCAACACTCTGTCCCTGTTTGCTTCTGAAATACCAGACCAGTTTGGAAAGTCCCTTTGTCCCTTTCAGTCCAATATCCGTATTCACCAGTCCGGGATCGGCACAACAGGCTGTGATCTTCTTATCTTTATAACGTCTGTTGATTTCATTCATGGTGAGAACATTGAAAAACTTTGACTGCCGGTATGATCCAAGGGAGGAATATAATCGTTTCATGCCGGGATCTTTCCAGTGTAGTTTTGCTCCCCTGTGGGCACGGGAACTGACGGTAACAATACGGCTTCCCTCTTTCATAAAGGGTATTAAAAGACGGCTTAGAAGAAAAGGGGCCATATGGTTAATGGCTAACTGCCATTCAATGCCGTCAACGGTCTCTTTGTAATTACTGGCGAAGGATCCGGCATTGTTGATAAGACAATACAGATCATCTCCATTCAACAGGGTCTCTATCTCCCGGGAAGCTCTGTGAATTTCTCTTTGGGATGAGAGGTCCGCAAGGATATATTCAGCCTGATCTCTCTTTCCTGCAGCCTCCATCTCAATAAGGCATTGCTCTATTTTTTCCCTGGATCTTCCGATTCCTATGACTCTATATCCCTTCTCTGCAAGAGCCTTGAATGAAGCCCAGCCTATACCGGATGTTGCACCGCTTATAACTATTGTTTCCATAATTGAATTTATCATACTATAATCCTTCAATCCACTGTCTGTATTTTTCGGTGATTAGAATCAGGCAGTAGTAAAATAATATTTTACTGTATATAAAAAAGGCGGATTTTATGGACTCCTATGTATTTATCAGCGGTGCTGCCGGAGGACTGGGCAGAGCGTATGTTCATGATGCGGGAAAAAGGGGCTGGGATCTCTTTTTGACCGATATCCCCGGTTCTCCTTTAAAGGAACTGGCCCGGGAGATTCGTTCCGCATATGGTGTGGACGTTCAGTATGAAGAGGGCAGTTTTCTCACTCATGCCTCCAGGGATGATTTCTTTCAAAAACTGGCTGCAAGGGAATTTAAGTTTAACTTTCTTATCAATGTTGCGGGGGTGGAATTTGAGACTCCCTTCACATCTCTGAGCCTGGATCAGATTCGTCTTATTATGAATGTAAATATGAACGGAACAGTAGAACTGACCTCCTCAATCCTGGAGCAGCGTGATATGGAGAGTCCATTCAGAATCCTTACCGTTTCCAGTCTGTCTTACTTCTATCCAATGCCTTATAAGGCGGCTTATTCATCCACAAAACGTTTTCTTTATCATTTTTTTACAACTATCAGAGAGGAACTCCGTAGGGAAAATGTTACTGTAACTCTGCTCTGTCCAGCTGGAATGCCCACAAAACAGATTGTCGTGGATCGGATTGCCGCTCAGGGATTAATGGGCAGGCTTACTACAAAATCTCCCGACTATGTAGCTCATCACAGTATTGAAATGGCTCTGAAGGGTAAAGAAGAATATATACCGGGAGCAGTAAACCGTTTTCTTAAACTTGCGGGTTCTTTATTCAGTGATCCTGTGAGAGCCAGGATGTTGAAAAGACGCTGGGACCGGGCCGCCGGTTGAGGTAGAGCTGTATTCCTGCCTGACCCAGAAGCAGATACCCCGCTGCAGAACAGCTCTATATGCTGTTTGGCCTGTTTGAATGAACGGCAGTTTCTAATTTCAGAAATTAGTGTTAGAATAATAATGGAATATGAACAGGAGGACTCTTTGAGAAAGCTGGTGGTACTTTACTTTATTTTGATCAATCTATCCGGATTTGCACTGGCCCTTCTGGATGGCTCGGATGTCAGTATGAAGGCAGTCGAGTCTTTGTCAGAATCTTCTGATCTACGCATGACAACAATAGCAGCCTTCGGCGCAAGTACCGGGATTTATATCTCATATAAGATAACCGATAATTCAAATGTATTGAAGAATCAGGAATTCAAGGGAACTCTTCAAATCCTGATTTTTCAGAATCTTCTATTTTTTATCTTTTCTCTGAAATCATGCGGACGCAAACGCAAATCAGCTGATTATAACCGTTCATCCCTAAGTCTCAAATAAACACTTCAATTAAAAAATAACTTTTCAAATTCGGTTGCAGCCACCGGTGGACTTGTTATATAGCCCTGAATGTATTTGCAGCCCTCTTCTATAAGACAGTCAAACTGATCCTCTTGTTCTATACCTTCAGCAAGAGTTCTGAATCCGAAGGTCTCTGCTATACCCAGAATTGCTCTGACCATTTCAACTCCATGTCTGTCATGAGGAATGTTATCTACAAATTCCTTGGCAATCTTTAATGTGTTAATCGGGAATTGATTTAGTGAGCTGAGGCTGGAGTATCCGGTTCCGAAATCATCGAGCATTATCTCTATGCCCATATCCTGAAGAGCCTTCAGTTTTATCTTGATCTCTTCGGGATTTGACATGACCACTGATTCAGTTATTTCCAGATGGAGTGCTTCTCCCGGGATTTTCAATACTCTAAGGGCAGTTTCTACTGTATCTACAAAGTCAGCCTGCTCCATCTGTACCGAAGATACATTGACGGACATTTCGATATCCTGCCCCATCTCTTCACGCCATACTTTTACCTGTTTCAGAGCATTGTATAAAACCCATTTTCCCAGATAGTTGATCAGTCCGCTCTCTTCTGCCAGCGGGATGAAATGGACTGGAGAAACTGATCCTCTCTGAGGGGCGTCCCATCGAAGCAGAGCCTCACAGGCCTCAAGTTTTTTATCTTTATTCACAATGGGCTGATAGGCAATGTGAAATCCTTCAAAGTTATTGAGGATGCACATTCTTAAGATATACTCTAATGACTGGTTTTCATGATAAGTCCGACCGATTTCCGGAGAATAGAGAAACCCATTCCAGCTTTTCTCCTCATAAATGCCCAATGCAATTTCAGCATTCTGTTCCAGTTCGTCCAGAGAATTGGCATGATCGGGATAGAGGGCCACCCCCACATTGCATCCAAAGCTGACATCTGAGGCCGGCGGATTGTGAGATTCAGAGACCCGAATTATCATGTCGTCAATTTTTTTTTCGACTTCTTCCTGGCTTTCATAATCGGAGATAATAAAAAGAAATTCGTCCGAGCGGTCTGATTGATACAGATTCTCTTCTTCTACCAGAGGTTTCAACCGCTCTGATGTAACATAGAGCAGAACTTTCATTCTATCTCTAGTGTGGCGGATCCGCTGATAGTTTTTATCCAGTCTGAGAATACCGAATGCAAAGCGGGATTTTTTTTTACTGATAAGATTATTCATCCGGCGAACCAGGATATGACGCTGCAGCAACCCTGTATCCGGATTATGATTCATTAGTTTTTCAAGCTGACCTACATGGTCTTTTTCAAGCATCAGTTCTATCTGAGCCTGTCTTAATTTTTCTTTACATTCCGATTGTATATTTATCATTTTTTACCTTATTTAACAGAATAGGTCAGGCTCTGATTCCAGGTCAAATATATCTTCTTTTTTTTCTAAATATTTTTTATTAAACATTGAATCAAACAGTCAGGATACCCTGTGATGATTTTAATGCTACATATAAATGCTCATTTTTCAATACCAAATTAATTCCCGCTATGGTATAAATATCCTTAGGTATCGAGTTGAAAAAGTACCTGGGCTATGTTCTGGCTCAGTTATAATAGAAAGACTTAGACCTTAAGTAATAAAATCACCGAGATGGAACTTCTCGGCAATAGATAAATTATATAGGAGTATATATGTCTGAATATGTTGTCCTGGGTGACGAAGCTGTTGCCCTGGGTGCCGTACATGGCGGAGTTTCCTCATGTTATGGTTACCCTGGTACACCTTCCACCGAGATAATGGAATACCTTTTAGAATACAGTGAGAAAGAAGACGGCCCTTTTGCATGCTGGTCCAGTAATGAAAAAACAGCCATGGAAGAAGCTCTTGGAACTTCCTTTGCGGGTAAAAGAGCCATTGTAACCATGAAGCATGTCGGCCTTAATGTGGCTGCTGATGCTTTTATGAACGGAGCCCTTCTGGATATCCGCGGCGGTCTTGTAGTTGTAGTAGCCGATGACCCCGGTATGCACTCTTCACAAAATGAGCAGGATACCCGTTTTTATGCCGATTTTGCAAAAATCCCTCTGCTGGAACCCGCTAATCAGCAGCAGGCTTATGATATGACCCGTGAAGCCTTTGATCTATCTGAAAAAATGGGATGTCCCGTTGTTCTCAGACTGGTCACCCGTCTTTCCCATTCCAGAGCCGCCATCGTGACAAAGGAAGCCAGGAAGGAAAATCCTATTAATAAAGCGGATAATAAACAGGACTGGATGCTGCTTCCCGCCAATGCCAGACGCCGCTGGGACAGCCTTCTCGGACGTCAGAAAGATATGATTTCCTACAGTGAAAACTCTGCAATCAATGCTCTTACAATGAATGAATCTAATAAAGATCGCGGTATTATCACCACCGGACTGGGATATAATTACTATAAGGAAAATGAGAGCGAATTGTCTGATAATCCTTCTCATCTTCATATCGGTGTTTATCCGGTTCCTGAAGATAAAATCAGGAAAATTGCTGCCCATGTAAAAGAACTTATTATCCTTGAAGAAGGGTATCCTTTAGTAGAGCGTCTTATTGCGGGACTTCTGCCCAGGGATCTTAAGATCACTGGAAAACTTGAAAATATAGTTCCCCTTCAGGGAGAACTTAATCCTGATAATATCAGACCCGCTCTGGGACTTCCCGCCAGGGAGAGCGCCGCACCGTCCACTCTTGATCTTGTGGGAAGACCTCCTCAGCTTTGTAAGGGTTGTCCCCATGATGACACCTACAGAGTTATCAAGGAAGTACAGGCTGAACTTGAAGAAAGTACAGTTACTTCAGATATCGGATGCTATGCTCTGGGTGCTCTACCTCCCTTAAGTGTTCCCGAAACCATTATCTGTATGGGTGCTTCAATTACAGCGGCCAAGGGTTCTTCCGAAGCAGGACTGAACAATGTTATGGCCGTCATCGGAGACAGTACTTTCCTCCACTCCGGTCTGACAGGTCTTGTTGACTGTGTTTCCAGCAAAACCGATGTGACCATCATCATCGTGGATAATGAAACTACTGCCATGACCGGCGGGCAGACAACCATTCTGCCTTCCAGCCGTCTTGAAGGTGTTGTCAGAGGTATTGTCGGGGAAACAGATCATGTCATGACTATTCCTGCCCACCGCAAGTTTCATGAAGAGAACAAAGAAAAACTCAGAAAAGAACTGGCGTATAAAGGTGTTTCTGTCATCATTGCTGTGAGAGAGTGTATCGAAACTGCCCGTAAAGCCAAAAAGTAAGGTTCTTGGACCCTGAGCTAAATAAATCCTGAAGCAGTAAGACTGCTTCAGTAGTATGGAGAATAATAAAAATATGAAATATGACATAATTCTTTCCGGTGTCGGGGGGCAGGGTGTACTGTCTCTTGCCTCTGTTATTGCTACAGCCGCTGCAAAAGCAGGTTACAAGGTTCGTCAGTCAGAAGTTCATGGAATGGCCCAGAGAGGCGGAGCTGTAATGGCTCATATGCGGATCTCCGACGGTGAGATCTTCTCTGACCTTATCGGGCAGGGAACAGCCGACATGATCCTCAGTATGGAGCCTCTGGAAAGTCTCAGATACCTTTCCTGGCTCTCTCCTGACGGAATCGTTATTACATCCACAAATCCTGTGATTAATATTCCTAATTATCCCGAGGAGTCTGAAATTAAATCAGCTCTGGATAAGCTTAAAACCAGGCGTCTTGTAGATGATAAAACCATTGCCAAAGAAGCCGGTTCAGTCCGAGCAGGAAATATGGTTATTGTAGGTGCAGCCGCTGCAGATCTGCCCTTTGGTATGGATTACCTGAAGGCTGCCGTAGAGAGCATGTTCTCACGTAAAGGGGATGAGATTGTGCAGGTAAACTATAAGGCTCTTGATCTAGGGAGTCAGATCTCATGATTCGAAATCTCTATGAAGACGAAGAAATTGAACGTCTGGACAGAGATGCCCTGAAGGCTCTGCAGCTTCTACGTCTGAAAAAAACAGTTGGTACCGCTCTGATAACTCCCTTCTACAAAGAGAGACTCAAGGCAGCGGGTATAAGCTCCCCCGAGGATATTAAAACCCTTGAGGATATAAGGAAAATTCCCTATACCACTAAAGATGATCTAAGGGATGCCTATCCCTATGGTCTACTCTCTGTAGATAAGGATGAAATAGTCCGGATGCATGCATCCAGCGGTACTACCGGTACTCCAACCGTTATATATCATACACAGAAAGATCTGGATCACTGGACCAATATGACTGTTCGCTCCCTAAAGGCCACCGGCTGTACAAGGGGAGATGTATTTCAGAACATGATGACCTACGGTCTATTTACCGGTGGAATCGGTCTCCATTATGGTGCTGAAAAGCTTGGTATGCTTGTAATTCCCGCATCCAGCGGTAATACAAGACGTCAGTTTCAGCTGATGAAAGATTTTCAGACATCAACAGTTCATGCCACTCCCAGCTATTTGCTCCACCTCTATTCCCGTATGGAAGAGCTGGGCTACAAACTGGAGGATTTCAATCTGAAGAGAGCTCTTATCGGAGCGGAACCTCATTCAGAAGAGATAAGGCAGAAAATTGAAGAGTTATTCGGAATTGATGCTTATAACTCATATGGACTTTCCGAGATGAACGGACCTTCCGTTGCCTTTGAGTGCACTGAGAAAAAAGGGATGCATATCTGGGAAGATGCCTATTATGTTGAAACCATCGATCGGGACAGCCTTGAGCCTGTAGAAGCTGGAATAGAAGGTGAGCTTGTTCTGACCATTCTGATCCGGACAGGGACTCCCATTCTCAGGTATAGAACAAAAGATCTTACAACCGTAATACCCGAACCCTGTGTCTGCGGCAGAACTAGCCGGAGAATCACACGGATTAAGGGCCGCACGGATGATATGCTTATCATTAATGGTGTAAATGTTTTTCCTTCACAGATAGAGGAAATCATCATGAAGATGCCAGGTATCGGTACCAATTATCTGATAAAGGTCAATAAAGAGGGAACTCTTGATAAATTGACCATTCAGACGGAAGTAGGGGCAGATCTTTTTACAGATAATACCCAGGATCTTCACAATCTGAGGAAAAGAATTATTGAAGAATTAAGTGCTTCCATTACCATTCGAGCGGCGGTGGAACTGCATGAACCCGGCTTCCTTCCTGTACAGCAGGGCAAGGCCATTCGGGTTATAGATGAGAGAGGAGGTGTATTTTGATTTGGAATAAAAGCGCGGAATGCGACAACAGGGAAGACAGGAAGTCTCAGCAGCTTTACAGTCTGAAAAAACTGGTACGTCATGTATATGAAACGATTCCCTTTTACAAGAAAAAATTTGATGAAGCCGGTGTAACACCCGACGACATAAAAACCCTTGAGGATATTGCCAAACTTCCTTTTACAACCAAGGATGATTTACGGGAGACCTATCCCTATGGCCTTTTAGCCTGTAAAGAAAAGGAAATTGTGGAAATCCATACTTCCTCGGGAACTACGGGTACTCCTGTTCTGGCTGCGTACACAAAAAACGATATGGAGATGTGGTCAGAAGTAATGGCACGCTGTCTCTGTATGGCCGGTGGTACTCCTGATGATGTTGTACAGAACGGTTATGGATACGGTATGTTTACCGGTGGTCTCGGAGTTCATTACGGTTCTCATAAACTCGGCTGCCATACCATTCCAGTCTCTTCTGGAAATACTAAAAGACAGCTGATGATGATGCGGGACTTCAAGTCCACTATTCTGACCTGTACTCCCTCCTATTCCCTTTATATGGCAGAATCTGCCAAGGAGATGGGGATCGACTTTAAGGATCTTTCCCTGAAAGCGGGCATCTTCGGTGCAGAACCCTGGAGTGATAATATGAGGAAGGAAATTGAGGAAAAACTCAATCTTCAGGCCTTTGATATCTACGGTCTGACCGAGATTGTAGGTCCCGGTGTTTCAAATGAATGTGAAGCTCATGACGGACTTCATGTCAACGAAGACCATTTTTATCCCGAGATTATCGACCCCAAGACAGGTGAAGTTCTTCCTGAAGGTGAAAAAGGGGAACTTGTTTTTACTACAATCACCAGAGAGGGAACTCCCATCATCCGTTATAGAACCAGAGACATTACATGGCTCTGGCATGATGACTGCCCCTGCGGCAGAACAACGGTCAAAATGCACCGTCTGCTGGGACGTACAGATGACATGCTCATCCTCCGCGGTGTGAATGTATTCCCAAGCCAGATTGAAAATGTATTGATGCGGATTGAAGAAACCGAACCCCATTACCAGATTGTTGTTGACAGAGGGGATTCTCACCTTGATGAAGTAGAGCTTCATGTTGAAGTAGAGCCCAGTTTTTTCACAGATGAAACAAAGTCTCTTGAGAAAATCAAGGCTAAAATAGCATCTGAAATCAAGCAGGAATTGGGAATCTCGGTTATGATTAAGCTGGTAGAACCCAAGTCTATTGCGAGGTCTGAAGGCAAGGCGAAAAGGGTCATCGACAAGAGATCTCTATAGTCTGCAGTCATTTTACATAAAAAAGGAGACAAGCATGAAAGTAAAACAGATATCCGTATTCCTTGAGAATAAGAACGGCCGACTATCGGAGGTCACCCGTATCCTGTCTGATGGAGAAATCAGTCTGAGAGCCTTGACAATTGCCGATACAGCCGATTTCGGTATACTCCGGATTATTGCCGAACAGCCTGATAAATGTCTTGATCTACTCCAGAAAAATAACTTTACAGCGAGGGTGACCGAGGTTATCGGTGTCCGTCTTGATGACAGACCCGGTTCTCTTCATGAAGTAATGCAGATCTTTGAAGACAACAATGTCAATATTGAATATCTGTATTCCACACTCATGCTGATGGATGACAAAGTCGTAATCATGTTCAAGGTTGAAGATATCGATCATGGACTGGATATCATCAAGAAAAACGGTATGGAAGCCATTACCGCTTTTTGAATACATTCAACGCAGTCCGTTCAGAACATCTGAACCATCATAATTATCTCTTTGGTGGTCAGATGCTGTTCTGGGTGGATGAAAACGCATGGATGACCGCAGCCAGGGATTTCCCCGGCTTCCGTCTGGTCACCAGAGGGATGGAACGGATCAGTTTTGAAAAATCCGTGATAAACGGTTCCATCCTGCGTTTTCATATTCTTCCCGTTAATCAGGGAAACAGCTCTGTTCAGTATCAGGTGGATGTTTATGCCGACTCCCCCGGTGAACAGTCGGAAGTACTTGTTTTCAGTAACAAGGTGACCTTTGTCTCTGTTGACTGCAATGGAAGCAAAATCCCTCTACCATCCAGGGAGAAGCTTCGTTCACAACTTGAAGATGCGAACCCTGTCGCTGCACCTGCTGCAGGGAATCAGCCTGCACAATGTAATGACCAGGATTGAACCTTAACTATTAAGATATATTTACTATCAGGATAGACGTTTATCAACTGTCTTTTCAGCCATATGTGATGATGCACCGGACACCGCTCTTATACCGCCCCCGTTATCTATCACAAAAAAGCAGCCTTTCTCAGCTTCTTATCTTTATACATATTCTCGTCAATCTCTTTAAGAACCATAGTCTTGTTACAACTCAGGGGATCTTTTATAAATTTATAACCATAACTCATACTGATTCTATAATCGTCATTTTTACTGTTTAAATCAGAAAGAGTAGAATCGAGGCGGTCTATAATTTTACTACAGACATTTTCCTGATCCGATTCTATGAGAAGGATAAATTCATCCCCGCCGTATCGGCAGACCAGATCTTCGGGATTTGTATCTGATATGAGTATGGAAGTCACTAACTTAAGAACCTTGTCTCCTTCATTATGACCAAAATTATCATTGATATATTTAAAATCATTCATATCTATCAGAATCAGAGAGAAGGGGTCATTTCTTTTAATCTTGAAATACAGTCTCTGTTCAAACTGACTTCTTGTATAAAGATCTGTAAGGGAGTCTCTGCTCGTTTTTGACTGTTCCAGTGCAAGATAGGTCAAAAGTAGAACAAGAGTCGTTGATGGCCATTGGAGAGCAATCCCATAAAACAGAATCTGCATAAATGATCCGATAACCGGGATGACTAAAAAGAGGATAATCACCTGTGTGAGCCTGCCGACAATCAAATCTTTATGAAGAAAGAAATACATATAGGCAGCGAATATTAAGATATAGATTGAGATATATGCTGTAACGAAATAGGGACCTCTGCTGTAAACATTAGACTCAGACATAGAATATATCAAACCAGGCCGGTAAAGGTTTATCAGCACAATGAACGTGTTGATAAACAAGGGGGTGATGTATATATACCCTCTTCTGCGGAGCCCTTTTTCGTCGTGAAAAATATTGAAGTCTATGTAGCGCATCCAGACAATCACAGGGAGGGTTGTGCAAATAATAGAAAAAAATTGAATCCAGTAGCTGATGATTCTGAACTCAGTCAGTCCGTCAAAAATCCATGAGATGGTAGACAGGGCTGTAATTAGAATCAGGGAAAGCAGAACCTGCCTGAACAGTCTTGAAGAGTAATCTTCCTCTGTCTTCTGATTCTTTGAGAGATACAAGAGGATCAACTGTATTATCAAAGAATAGAGGAGTAGATCTATGCGGACAAAAATTGTTACTGAATTCATTGCTATTTTCATTCTAACACTATAAAGACTGATTATCCAAATAATTTCAGGTGACAAAAATGATTGTGTCAAAGTATGCCCTGAGATATACTGCCATTCATGAGCCCATACCGAGTTGTAATTACAGATAACCTTTTTGATGACTGTATTGAAGAGGAAAAGGTTTTTAAAGATGAGAATGTAGATCTTGAAATCTACAGCCGCCTGGACAGGAAGACACTCCTTGAAAAAGTACGTTCTGCAGATGCCCTTCTATTGAATATGGTAGATGCGGATAGAGAGTTTATTGACTCTCTGGACAAGTGCAAGATCATTTCCCGTTATGGAATCGGATATGATAATGTCGATGTGGAGGCTGCCCGGGAAAAGGGCATCTCAGTAGGAATCGTTCCTGATTACTGCTCTATTGAAGTCGCTGAACATGCGGCAGCCATGCTTTTATCTGTTGCCAGACGGATACCCCAGCGGCACGAACTGGTGCGCAAGGGGCACTGGCGTGATTCTCCGGGGCATTCTCTTTTTAGAATCCAGGGGTCAGTTCTTGGTATATTAGGTTATGGAAAGACTGGAAAGGCCCTCCATAAACAGGTCTCCGGATTTGGTTTCAGCCGAGTCCTGATTCACTCAAGAGGCCTGGCACCCGGAACTGTTCTGGAGAATGGTGCTGAAGCGGTCTCCCTGGATACCTTACTGAAAGAGACAGATTATCTGTCCGTCCATCTTCCTCTCACAGACGAGACCCGTCACCTCCTGGATCACAAAAAACTTAACTCAATGAAGAAGGGTGCTGTTCTTGTGAATACGGCCAGAGGTGGAATCCTGGATGAATCCGCCCTTTATACAGCATTGACCACCGGCCCCCTGAGGGCAGCGGGTCTTGATGTTATGGAGAGTGAGCCCCCTGAGCAGAACAATCCTCTTCTCACTTTGGATAATGTGGTGATTTCTGATCATGAAGCTTATTACAGTGAACATTCTGTGGTAGAGCTGAAAAGAAAAACCGCCGAGAATGTTCTGGCGGTTTTAAAGACAGGAAAGGCTGTTTTTTCCGTGGATGATCTCAGGGACTGATATCTTTCCCGTAGAAAAATTCTGGAAGTAATATTCTATGAGAAATTCAATCTCAACCCGGTATGAAAAGGATGGAGACATCCTCCCCGGTGCTGCTCTGGTTTTTCTGAAAGTTCAGTGGATCGGGAATTGGTTCTCCGTCAATCAGAAAATAATAGGCATATCTTCCAGGTTTTATGGAAAGTACTGCACTGTACAGCCCCGGTTCTTTTTCCTTTAATGCAGTCATATAGGGGTCCCAGCGGTTGAAGTCTCCCGCCAGGTAGACTCTTTTTCCCGGACTTGTCTGAATATAGAATTCAACGGTCCCTCTTTCATCCTGCAATACGGGACTAAGCTGCCGAACTCTCTGCTCGGGAGGAAAAGTCAGTCTGGAGAGGTATAAACCGTTTCGGTCTCTGACTCTGTTTAAATTCTCTGCATCTTCAAGCCATATCCCGTCAACTACAACTCTGTAATCAACTATCTCCATATCAGGAAGAGGAAGAATCAGGAAATAGACTCCATGCTCATTCTTTTGATAACTGTAAACTGTCTGGTAGTCATCAGTTGAAAAAGCTGCTCCTACGAATCGGGCCTGGTGGCTCGGCACACAGCTCAGAATAAGATGATTTCTCCATACCTCAGGAGCACTCGCCTGAGTCATTCCGGTAATCTTTAAATGGAGATTGATATCTTTTACTTCAAAGGCCTGCAAAAGACCTGCTGAAAAGAGGAGAAATAATAGAATAACTCTGTTTTTCATCATCGGGTTCCTATGTTATGATTTTCGGATTAAGTACGTCTTTAGTTGAGAGCTGATGAAAAAACTTTTGTCACCCCTAATAAATGCCGAAATAGTAATAAGATATTATGCCTACACGCGAAGAAATAGACAGATTTAAACAGAAAGTTAATCTCTGGGGAAATGAACCGGCCATCCTGGAAGCACTGGGAGAGACCATAGAAGATGTTCTACCCCCCGCACCGTCGCTTGAGGAAGAGCTGAACATGGGAGAACTGGATCAAGATGATCTGTCCATGGATGACTTTCTGAGCCAGGCTGGTTTGGATGCTGAAAACGAAGAACCCGAAGATTTTGAAGATATACCCGGACTGGATGATCTGCTGGATGAACCACCTGAACCAGTTGCAGATTCACTTGTCCCTGATACAGAAATTCCTGATACAGATGATTTCTCACTCCCCGATGACCTTTCTGATTTTGGTGACCTTGGTCTTGACTCCTCCGAGGATGATCAACCGACTGAAGATCTGATTGATGACAGTTTTTTCGGAGAAGTCGGAGATGTTGAAGAGAGTGGAACTGATGATTCCCTGGACGGACTGGACAGTTTTATGGAACCCGGCAGTCTGGAAGAACCTGCTGGACCTGAAGAGCTTGAGGATCTTGGTGATGACAATCTGGAAGACCTTGAGGAACTCGGTGACCTGACTGCTGATGACAGCCTGGAAGACCTTGAGGAACTCGGTGACCTGACTGCTGATGACAGCCTGGAAGACCTTGAGGAACTCGGTGACCTGACTGCTGATGACAGCCTGGAAGACCTTGAGGAGCTCGGTGACCTGACTGCTGATGACAGCCTGGAAGACCTTGAGGAGCTCGGTGACCTGCCTGCTGATGAAGGTCTGGGAGATCTTGAAGAACTGGATGAACTCTCAGCTGATGATGATCTTGAGGAACTTGGTGAGCTTGGAGAACCTTCTGCCGATGACGGCCTGGATGATCTTGGAGGCTTAGGTGATTTAGGTGATTTAGGTGATTTAGGTGATTTAGGTGATTTAGGTGATTTAGGTGATTTAGGTGATTTAGGTGATTTAGGTGATTTAGGTGATTTAGGTGATTTAGGTAGCCTGTCCAAAGATCTTCCCGGAGTAGATGACGGATTTGATCTGGGAGCCCCGGGAGAAGAGTTTGATCTGAGTTCCCCTGAAGAAGATATACCTGAACTCGGAGGCATGGAAGAACTATCCATGGATGATGATGAAGGTGATTCAGCTCAATTCTCACTTGGTGATTTTGGTGAAGAATTCAATTTTCAGGAAGGCATCAGTTTTGATGATGACATGGATGCGTCTCTGGATAGTCTGGATACCCTGGATGATACCTTTCTTATGGATGATACCGAAGATCTGGATACTGAAGATGAAGATCAGTTCCAGATCAGCGGTGGAGATATGGATGCTGTTCAGGAAAATCTGCGGCGTCTGCCCCTCAATCTAAAAATGGCCATTCAGGATATTCTGGCTGAAGCTGATGACCTGACAGGTGTCCGTTACAAAAAACTCGTAAATATGCTGATCAAGGGAACCGCACCCCGGCAGATCAATACTGAATTTTTTAATATCACCGGAAAGAAGATTGAACTACCTAAAGGCTATCAGAAGCTTACGGGTCGTGAGTTTGAGAAGAGACAGTCAGGTTTCTTCTATCAATTTGCCGAAAAGGGCTGGCCTTTTATCCGTCTTGTAGCGGTTATCCTTGTCCTTCTGGGTATCACGGTTTATCTGAGCTTTCACTATCTTTACAGACCCCTTCAGGCCCATATCTATTATGAACAGGGACTGGAGCACATAGATGCAGACGAATATGTTCAAGCTGAAGAATACTTTAAAAAGGCTTATTTTGGCTGGAATCTGGGACGTTTGAATATTGACGGCTGGCCCAGAAAGAAACGATTTCTTGATTATGCGGATGCTTACCTGGATCGGAGAGCCTATCCTTCGGCAGCTTCAATGTATGAAGGGCTGCTTGGAGAGTATCCTGCATATGTATCCGGTTATCTGGAGTATGGTCGTTTCCTCACCAACAAGACAGGTGAATATGCTCATGCTGCGGATGTTCTGTCCATGGGACTGGACCGGGATATGTATAATTACAACCTAATGCTTGCCCTTGGTGATAATTATATGCTCTGGTCAGAGGAAGATCCTGAAAGACTTGAAGATGCCAGGTATCAGTATGCAACGGCATTGTCCCGTTATAGTGGCAGCGATGAAATAATGCTCAGAATGCTCAGTTATTTTCTGAAAACTGAAGATCATGGAAATATATCAATTCTGAATAATATCTATGCAAATAAAAGCAGTATAAAAGGGGATACTGCTTTTACTGCTTTAGTCCTATCCGATCTGGCTGGATACTATATTGATCGTGACCAGGTCAGTGATGCCAAGGATCTCCTTTTTAAGGCAGAGCAGATTAATGTTACGGTTCCTGATGTTCACTATCAGCTGTCCCGCTACTTCAATAGAACCTATAATACTGATCAGGAAAAGACCGCCCTGCAGAAGGCTCTTTATTATATGGATCAGACTCAGCCTCTAAGCCGCAGCAGAATTTTCAAGAAGATCAGTATATATCATCGCCGTGGTGAGATGAGCTATGAAGAATCTAATTATGAAAATGCTGAGATTGAATTCGAAGCTGGTATTCGCCTGCTGGAAGACAGCCAGGAACGCGGCCTTATAGGTACAGATGAGAAAATCGGTGAACTGTATGCAGATATGGGGAATCTCCTTTATGAAGTCTATAATGACCTGGGCGGTGCCCTGAATTACTATAATCTGGCTGAGACAAATCAGTATTTCAGAGGAGATATGTCTTATAAAATGGGATATATCTATTACGATAATCAGAGATATGATCAGGCTGTTCTTGAGTTTGAATCTGCCATTAAAGGTCTGGATAATAAAAGAAATACTCAGTTTGCCCTGGCAAATACACTTGTACGGCGGCAGAATCTGTTTGGTGCAAGAAATCAGTATGTGGAAATCCTGAGGGATCTTAAACGGGAAGAGAGTTCTCTTCCATACCTGGCTCCCGAGGATATTCTGGAGCACCGTTCTCTGGTGAACCACTTTGTCCAGGTCTATAACAACCTTGCCTATGTTGATTTTTCACTGGCCGGGCGAAGCTCCGATCCTGCCAAACAGAGTCAGGCGCTCCTGTCTCTGACAAAGGCTGCAGACTATGCAGATCGTCTGGATCGAGATCCCGATACAATGATCAGGACCCGTCCGGAGGACAGTCTGGTATTCCAGAATACCATGGCAATGATCAAACCGATTCCAGGGACAAATGTACATATGTTCGATGAAATCCCCAGAACCCCGGATGAACTGCTAAGCCGCTGAGTTTCAGGATTCTACAGGAACCATCCAGTTGTGGCGGTCTTCAAGAACACCGTACTGAATACCCTTGAGCTCTTTCAATAACGACATTGTAAGTTCTCCGGGGGTTCCGTTTTTAAATACCACTTTATTACCCTCATGGGTCAAACTGGTAATAGGTGTTATTCCTGCAGCTGTTCCTGAAACAAAGGATTCCGCTCCGTCTGAAAGAACTTCTTCCAGTGCCAGCTTTCTCTCTTCAACTTTTATCCCCCGGTCTTGTGCCAGAGTGATAATACTCTTTCTTGTGATTCCGGGGAGAATCGTGTCTCCCAATCCGGGAGTAACCAGGGTTCCATCCTTAAGAACAGAAAAGAAGTTGCACGACGAACCTTCTTCAATGTATTTATGTTCTGCTGCATCAAGGAAAATGGCTTCCATATAACCGGCCTGGACTGCCTTGTTTTTGGCCAGACAGGGGATTACATAGTTGGCATCACATTTTATCCAACCAGTTCCCCTGGGTGTCGCCCGGATCATATCCGTTGTTACTGCATCGAAAGTACTTCCTGAAAAATAGGCAGACACCGCCGTATTAACTACTACCAGCCAGGGTTTATGGGAGAGGCTTATGCCTATTCCGGGTTCTGACCAGCTGAATGGTCTTATATAGATGGACCCGGCCGTCAGGAAAGAATCCTTTTCCCAGGCGGGGTCATATTTTACTGTAAATCCAAGGTCCGCATTGCGGCCGACAGAACCGAGAATGGCTCTCTCGCAGAGTTCTTCGTCAACTCCGGGCATGCCAAGACCTTTCATGGATCGTGACATTCTTGCGGCATTTTCATCAGGGCGGAAAACCTTGAGTCCGCCGTCTTTCTGAGGCAAGGCTTTAACGCCTTCAAAACAACCCAGTCCGTACTGACTTGTATAGTTGACCAGTGGCAGATCAGGAAAGGAATTCCTCCTGTTGTGGAGTGCTTCCAGTTCATTGCCACTGAGGGCAGCTTCTTCTTCCGGGCTAAGGTGTTCCTGTTCAATAAAATTACCGGACCAGCTTTCATCAAATTTTCCAACATAAACCCATGGGTATATTGATAGGGTAAAGGCCATAATAAGACTCCTGTATACTAATTAAGTGACTTTTATCATATTATTATGTAATATCAGAATAGTCGAGTCGGATATGCGTTGTTTTCACAGCGATCTTCAGCTCAGATAAGGAGATTTTTATCATGGTAGATCATGTCATCATAATGGCCGGCGGAGCCGGTAAAAGATTGTGGCCTGCATCCAATAACAGCAGGCCCAAACAGTTTATGACAGTCCAGGGAAATGACTCTCTTTTTGGTGGAACCATTAAGCGGGCCGCCTCCCTCGGTATAAGCGGAAAAATCCTGGTGGTAACCCATAAAGATCATATTACTGCCGCCCTTGAAGACAGCGCATCACTTCCAGATGATATAAGGGCAAAACTTGTTCTTCTTGCAGAATCTGAAGCTCGTAACACCGGACCTGCTCTGGCCTACGCTGCCGCCTGGCTGAAAGAAAATACCGAAGACCTGGATTCTTCAGTTCTCGTTCTTGCAGCAGATCACCTTATTGAGGATCTTGCTCAGTTTAAAAAGGATGTGGAGGATGCTTCCGTTTTAGCCTCCAGGGATAATCTTGTTGTATATGGTATTAAACCTGATTTTCCATCTACAGGATACGGATATATTGAAGCAGGCAAAGAAGAAGCACCTGGATTCAAGGTTGTCTCATTCAAGGAGAAGCCCGATCTTGTTACTGCCGAGAAATTTCTTGAAGCGGGGAACTATCTTTGGAACTCCGGCATGTTTACCTATAAGTTATCTGTGTTTGAACAGGAGCTTCTGAAAGGAACTCCCCATATGCAGGAACCCTTTCTCCCCTCTTTGAAATGTCCTGAAGCCAGGGTTGAAAATTCTGTCACAGTGGTCATGCCTGATGCTGCAATTACTGCGCTCTATGCATCTCTCCCCAGAGAGTCTGTGGACTATGCACTAATGGAGAAAAGCAGCCGTATCACCATGGTCCGTTCCGGGTTCGACTGGAATGATGTGGGTTGCTGGGACATCATCGCAGATCTGAATCCGAAACCTGAGCAGCCTGTCTTTGACAGCAGTAACGGGAGTAATTTTGTTTACTCCGATATCCCTGTTGCTTTGTGCGGAGTTGAGGATATTATGGTTGTTATTAAAAATGGAAAAGCTCTTATCTGTAAGAAAGGTGAGTCTCAGCTGGTGAAGGATGCCGCAGAAGCTCTTAAATAAAACTCTGTGCGTCTCAGCTCAAAATCTGTTTAAAGGGGTTTTATTACTCTGGATGACAAAAAATATCCCTGTAAAATATTATAGGTTTTACAGGGATACAATGGCAATGAGATTATTGAAGTAGAGGAATAATCTCTTCAGCTGTGAGGAGTTTTCCTGTACTTACAACTTTCCCGTCCACCGCGATGGCAGGAGTTGCCATTATCTGGTAAGCCATAATGGCCTGCATATCTTCAACTTTCACAACTTCTGCATCCAGACCGGCAGTAGCAACGGCTTCTCTTGTGTTCTGTTCAAGAACCTTACAACGGGCACATCCCGATCCCAGTACTTCAATTTTCATTTTATATCTCCTATACTTTTTTAGTTTTGGTCATATAGTGCTCAGCCAGAGGCTGAGGAATCAGTAAATAAGGTTGAATATCCATCCTGACAGGGTGAAGAACACCAGCAGCATCAGAAAAAAGATCATCAGCAGTTTAGGCTTCATGACCTGTTTCAGCATCATGAACTCCGGGAAACTTGCAGCCACAACGCTCATCATAAAGGCGAGGGTTGTCCCAACGGGGAGGCCCTTGGCCATCAGGGTCTGTGCTACAGGTATGACTCCGCTTGCATTGGCATAAAGGGGTATTCCCAGAACAACTGCTGCCGGTACGGACCACCAGCTTCCCTGGCCCAGATTGTTGGAAATAAAGTCTGCAGGAACGAAACCATGGAGTAGGGCCCCGAGGCCGACACCTATAAATACCCACTTCCAGATTCTGGCGAAGATCTCTTTGAGCTCCTCTTTGGCAAAATCATGTCTGTCTTTCATGGTCAGTTTCTTTTTCTCGACTGCAGTTCCATCCTGATTCAGATTCATAGCCTGCTGACCAAGAGGGCTGAGATATTTTTCAGCTCCGATTGCATCTATAAAAAATCCGCCGAGAACTCCGGCCAGGATTCCTGTAATAACATATACAATCATAAACTTGATGCCCAGTATTGAACCAAGAAGAATTACGGCTACCTCATTGATCATGGGGGATGTAATCAGGAAGGCCATAGTGATCCCCAGGGGAATCCGGGCCGATGTGAAGCCCAGGAAAAGGGGGATACTTGAACAGGAACAGAAAGGGGTAATAGCGCCGAATATGGAGGCCATCACATAGGCTATCCCTCTGTGCTTTCCCTGCAGATAATTTCGAATCCTGTCGGTATCAACAGCCGCTCTTGCAATGGCTATAAGATAAATCATGATTAGAAGGAGTGCGAATATCTTTGTTGTATCCTCAATAAAGAAATGCACTGACTCACCCAAGCGGCTGTCAGCTGCCAATCCAAGGAGTGTATAGCTAAGAAAATCAGCAAGATATGTAAAAATTATCATCACATTTATCCTTACGTTTAGTAATTTAGCTAAATGTAACAATATTAACTTGCTTTGACAAGGTCTTTCTGTTATTTTTTAGGCATGAAAGATCTTGTGAATAAACTTAAAGCTCTGAGTGATGGTAATCGCTTTAGAATCTGTATGATGCTTCTGGAGAAACCGCTTTGTGTCTGTGAGCTTCTTTCGGTGCTCGACATCGCAGGGGGGACTTTGTCCAACCATCTTAAAATTTTAAAGAATGCTGAGCTGATTGACCAGCGAAAAGACGGAAAGTGGATTGAATATTATATTGCCGGTACCAAGGCTGAGAACTTTGTTATCAGTAATGCCGCCTTCCTTGATGATAAAGATCAGGTGGATAAAGATCGATGCAGTATAATGTGTTCTGATCGCAACAGCTGTTCCACGAGGAGGAGCTGATCATCAGAAAGCCGGGGGCAGGAGATCCTCTTTGATATTTCGGAGAGAGTTAAACATGTTGTACTTCAGGCTGTCTTTTCCTTCACACATCTTTTCTATAACAGCCGCGGCTTCCTTTCGTCTGCTTTTACCCTCATAAGGACAATTCTTAGCCGGAATGGTCCATTCCATTTCCCGGGCAAAGTCCCGGATATAATGTTCCTGAACAAGAGATAAGGGTCTGATAATTGAAAGATCTTTTTTATATTCCAGGCGGGGAGGCATGGCAGCCAGTTCGCCTTTCCAGCTCATATTCATAATGAGAGTCTGCAGGATGTCATCCATATGATGCCCCAGGGCAATACTCTGAAAATTATTTTCCTGAGCATATTTCAGTAAAGATTCTCTCCGTTTTCTTGCACAGATAAAGCAGTTCAGTTCCTGGCCCGGCCTGAGAAAACTCTTGAGTTCACTGTCCAGAATTGTATGGGGTACTTCCCAGTTTTTCATCAGTGTTTCAAGTGCAGGGGCCAGTTCCCGGGGATGAACCTCCGACCTGACATGCAGGGCATGTACTGAGAATGGCACAGGAAAGGATCGGGACATTCTGTGAAGCAGCCAGGTCAGTACCAGGGAGTCTTTCCCTCCTGATAATGCCACAAGAACCCTGTCATCCTTCTGAATGAGATTATATTCCATGACGGCTCTACTTAAACGTTTGGAAAGCAGACCCTTTGAATTTTTTGCCATATGAAAGGGATTATACAGTTCTGAGGAGAAGGTCGCAATAAAAAAGGCGCCTGCCGTGAAAGTTGACAGACGCCAGAGAGTGAAATTGTCTATTGTATAAATTATTTTGGACTGACTTCTCCCAGTCCGGAAACTCTTATTGATTTATTACTGATTCTTCCTTCATATTTTACTGAACCCATGCCGCTGATTGAGCCGCTCAGTTCTCCGCCATCCATATTCACAAGGACTTCACCGGCGCCGCTCAGGTTCACATCGGCATCCCTGCTTATCAGGTCGGTAAAATCAAGCTGACCGGCTCCGGAACAGGTGACATTAAGCTTTTTATATTCGGAGTTGAACGCCCTTATTCTGCCGGCGCCGGAAAGGGTTACATTCATTTCTTCTCCGGTAAATCCGTCAAAGGAAAGATCCGCTCCACCGGCAATAGTAATACCCTCAAGCTCTGGAATAGTCATACGTATGGTGAAGGTTTCTGTTCCGAATCCTCCCTTGTAATCGTTACGGACAGTTAACTGTTTTCCAGTCTGCTGAAGTTCTATTTCTCCCAAAAGGTTCCGGGGACCTTCAACTTCGACCTTATATGTTGAACCTTGAGTGATTTTCACGTTCCAGGCTCCTATGAAATCAATGCTGCTGAAGTCTTGTACTTCAAGGACCATTGTTTCATTTTCTTCTAGAATGATATCAGCTCTCTCTTTATAATCTGAACCCATTACAGTATTCAGATAGATGCGGGAACTGATAATACCTACTGACAGGATTGCAGTTATGATCAGTAAGGTAGAACCCAGAACTTTAGTGCTTGTCTTCATTATTCAGCTCCTTTTTCAGGAAATCCTTATATCCCTCGGCCAGTTCTCTAAAATCAATATCCAGGAGTTTTACTATCTTGTAGAACTCAGGTAGAGCATTACTCATAAAATCTTCTTTCTTCATGGCTTTCACCTCATTCTCCGCCTGGGGAGATACAAAATATCCTATTCCCCTTTTGTTATAGATAACCCCTTTATCCTGCAGGTGGGCATAGGCCCTCATGACTGTATTGGGATTCACTTCCAGTTGTACCGCCATCTCTCTGACGGAAGGTATTTTATCTTCCTTCTGCCAGATCTTCTTCAGAATGTTATCAAAGAAGAAGTCGGCGATCTGTATATAAATAGATTTTTTCTCTTTAAATTCCATCTTTTACCTCGATCTCTTTCATCTTCAGCCATGATACAAACCAGAAGAAAGGAGCAAGAAGTCCAAAGTATATTATCTTGGCTGCAGTGATGAGTACCGGATTCGCCTGGCTGAACTTTATAGTCAGTATCTGTCCTGCCTCCATGAAAAAGAATCCGTTACCATGAATCGCTTCCCTGATGGGAGTCCAGTAAGTCAGTCCGGCAATGAGTCCGAGTACTATGGAGAATGCCAGCTGCAGGACATTGAGTGTCAGTACAGTTTTTACAAAGTTGAACTTACGGAACCAGACCGCTCCCAGAAAGAATATTGACTGCACAATAAGGTAGTGACCGATGTTTATCCAGACCCAGGATTGGAAAGGGTTGAACAGGGGAGGTCTCAGGCTGAAAAACAGCAGGTAGACCAGGCTGTTCAGTGCAGTTGCAGCAAAGAAAGTAATCAGCAGGGCAATTATGAAGAATATTGTTGTCATAAGCAGTTTCTGCAGATATTTTTCCAATCTGGATGCAGGGGTCATCAGCCATCCGTGTATCAGATTTATTGAATGAGCCTCTTTAAAGATCAAACTGGAAAAAATAAGGCCGCCGGCCCAGAGCATGGGGATAAAGAGTCCCATATATACTTCTTCACTGGCTTCACCTGGTGTAGAAACCAGTAGAAGAAAAAAAGTGGCGCCTATTACAGCTGCAACTGTTATCAGCAGTGTTTTATATCCTTGAATCAGATCCTTTTTGAACAGTAGGAAGAATCTGTCCGGGCTGAATGTATTATTTAAGGTCATGAGATTCCTCCTTTAGCAATGGTGAGGTTGAAAAGGAATTCGAGATCCATGTTTTTATCTTCATCCGACGGACCCTCTTTCACAACGGTGTATCCGGCAAGACCTTTTTCCCAGTAAACCGCTTCTCCCGGCGCAGGCTCTTCAGTCTGATGCTCAATGTGGTAGCTGTTCAGTATCTCATCCATGCTTTTGTTCAGGATAATTTTTCCCTTCTCTACAATGATGATAGGATCTATCAGCATCTCCATATCCCTGACCTGATGTGTGGATATCACCATGGCCTGGCGTTCAAGATCCATACTGGCGGCAACCTGACGAAACTGACTCTTGGAAGGAATATCCAGACCGTTTGTAGGTTCATCCAGAAGGATGAGAGGACAGTTTGTTGCCAGTGCGAAGGCAATGAGAAATTTCTTCTTCTGACCGAAGGAGAGAGTATTCAGTTTTTTGTCTGAAGGTACTTCAAAGAGTTTCAGTGAGCGGTCAAAGATCTTCATGCTGAAATCAGGATAAAAGGGAGCATTCAGATCCACATAATTTTTACCTTTGATTTCAGGGACTGATATGTCCTCAGGCAGATAGTACATCTTTGAAAGCATTGAGGGCTTTCTATCTGCCGGATTGTCTCCCAGGGTGAGACAGCTCCCGCCATGGGGATAGAGCTGTCCAGAAATAATTTTGAGTAATGTGGACTTACCGGCACCGTTTTTGCCCAGCAGCCCGTAGAGTCCGGGGTTTACATTCAGACTCAGTTCATTGAACAGGGGATCTTTTCCGTATTGGAAGATCATATTCTGTATCTCAATTACAGGGTTCATTAAGGTCTCCTTGCTTATGGCAATAGCATTGCCTTAAGGTTTTTATTTGCTTAGGACCGTAAGTCCGGGATTTTAATTGTGCACGTACTGCCTAAACTGGTGTACTACCAAAGTAATACACTAATAATGTAATGGGATGGAATTGAATTGTCAAGCTTTAAAATGGGAATTTACTTGAATTCCATCAGAAAATGGATCATTTTTGATTTATGAGTAATAAAGTAGTAGTATTTTTTTCCCGAAACGGGAGCACCAGAGGGGTCGCCAAATTATTGGCCGCACGCCTGGATGCTGAATTGATTGAACTGAAACCTTTGAAGAAAACGGGTTTTCTTCGCTCCGGCTATATGGCTGTAAAAAAAAAGAGGGCGGAACTTGAGGGTGACCCCTGGCAGGCGTGTACGGAGAAGGATCTTCTGATCCTCGGAACTCCCGTATGGGCGGGAAATGGAACACCTGCAATAAACAGCTTTCTTGATAAGGCGGATTTAAAGGGTAAGAGGGTTTTTCTTTTTACACTGCAGGCTGATCCCGGAATGGAAAAAGCCCCGGCTATTCTCTCTTATCTGAGCAGACGTGTTGAAACTGCGGGAGGTGAAGTTTCAGGAACTCTGTCACTTCATGGTGCATCCCCCGGCAAAACTGCAGAAGAAGCTCAGTATAAAGAGATAGTTGATAGCTGGGATATTAATTGATTTTTATCAGGACTTGAAGCGTAATGTACTTACTACAGGAACATCCCCAGCAACTTCTGCTGCAATTCGTTCAATAGTGGACTGATCACTTTCTTTATCAACTCTACCGCTTAACTGGACTTCCAGGGAAGGGGAGAAGAATGATCCTTTTTTTACAACGGAAACTAATACTGCAGTCATTATAATGGGAAAATCATTTTTTTTAACGGCTTCCAGTATATTATTTTTAAGTGAATCTGCTTTAGATGGCATAATTTGACCTTTTACTCCTGAGAATTTTTGCGGAGCATATCTCATTATATAAGGTATTTAATAATAAGATAGGGTGAATATAGTGTTTATCACTTTTTGTGGCTTTCTCTTGAAGCTTTTCCCTCTCTCAGGATATTAATAGGAGGTCATGAAATACCTCCGCTTATTATCCGTACTGTTTTTATCTCTATATCTGTTCTCCTGTGCAACGGTTCAGGAGATTGAAAATACAACCCCAGCTTCTATTGAACAGTTTCCTGAGGCTATGGATGCTGATATTCCTGATCCCATAGATTGTTATATCAGCACCATGAGTATTGAAGAGAAAATAGGTCAGCTCATTATAGTCAATGTCAGGGATTCCGATGGGAAACCCTATCTGCATATCAATGATGATCTGATACAGCGCATCGCCCGAATAAGACCCGGGGGAGTACTCCTTTTTGGTGGAAGTATACAGACCATTTCTCAGACAACATCTTTTATTGAAGACCTTCAGGCCTCAAGCCTCACACCTCTCTTTATTGCGGCAGATGTGGAAGGGGGGATGATCAACCGCCTGAGATCAAGCGAAGCCATGCATGCAACGGCACTGCCTGCCAACGGCTTGATCGGTAAGAGTGGAGATCTTGAAAAGGCAGCTGCAAAAGCAGGAATTATCGGTAGAGAGCTTTATGCCCTGGGTATCAATATGAACTTTGCTCCGGTTGCGGATGTTCTGACACATCCTGAAAATACAGTTATTGCTTCCCGCTCTTTTGGTTCAGACCCCGAGCTTGTTGCCCGGATGATAGATATTACAGTGCGCAGCATGAGGAAGGAGAAGGTTGCCACTGTAATCAAGCATTTTCCCGGCCATGGAGATACTGTGAGTGACTCACACCTGGGTTCAGTCTCCGTTGAACATGATCTGCAGCGTCTTCGGGATATTGAGTTTATCCCCTTCCGCAGTGGCATCAAAGCCGGTACAGATGGTGTTATGACTGCCCATATACAGGCACCGGCAGTGACAGGGAATGATCTTCCTGCGACTCTTTCTTCCATGATGATTACTGACATTCTCCGTGGAGAACTCGGTTTCGGCGGGTTGGTCATAACTGATTCAATGGGAATGGGTGCTATCACCAAAGTCTGGAATGCAGCGGATGCTGCGGTCCTTGCCGTAAATGCGGGTGTGGATCTTCTCCTGAATCCATATACGGCTGATGAAGCCTATACCGGACTTCTTGCCGCCTATGGCGAAGGAAGTATTTCTGAAGAGCTTATTGATGCCGCAGTCTATAGAATCCTGAGCTCTAAACTGGAGCTCGGCATTATGGGTGTGAATGGAGCCTACACATATCACCAGGATAATCCTCCCGATCCTGAAGTCGTTCTCGGCAGTCCCTCTCATCTTGAAACAGCCCGGAAACTCTTTGAAAATAGGCAGTAAGCAGTCCTTTATTAATTTTTTGAGAAAAAAGCTTGATTCTATCTGTAGAAACATTTACAATTCCCGTACTTACAATAAAAATCCAAACATTAAGGAAAACAGTATGGGATACTTTAAAATTAACCCGGACGACAAGGGTAACTTTGGTGAATACGGCGGATCTTTCATTCCCCCCGAACTCCAGATGGAAATGGATAAAATTACCGATGCCTATTACTCCATCAGTAAATCTCACGATTTCATTACTGAGCTGAGATCAATAAGGAAACATTTTCAAGGAAGACCCACTCCTGTTTACTATGCAAAGACTCTGTCTGAAAAATACGGAGGACGCATTTACCTTAAAAGAGAAGACCTGAACCATACAGGAGCTCATAAGCTTAACCACTGTATGGGTGAAGCTCTTCTGGCAAAATATCTTGGAAAAAAGAAACTTATTGCTGAAACCGGTGCCGGACAGCATGGTGTTGCTCTGGCAACAGCTGCCGCCTATTTCGGACTGGAATGTGAAATCCATATGGGCGAGGTTGATATCGTCAAAGAACATCCCAATGTGGTCAGAATGGAGATCCTGGGAGCCAAAGTTATTCCTGTATCCTTCGGTCTGAAGACATTGAAAGAGGCCGTGGACTCGGCTTTTGCTGCCTATATGCAGGATCCTATTAACAGCATCTACTGTATCGGTTCTGTAGTAGGTCCCCATCCCTTCCCCATGATGGTACGTGATTTCCAGATGGTTGTGGGAATAGAGGCCAAAGAGCAGTTCCACTCAATGACAGGTGAGCATCCTGATAATGTAGTTGCCTGTGTGGGTGGTGGTAGTAATGCCATGGGCATCTTTTCTGCCTATATTGAAGATAAAGAATGTGAAATCTACGGTGTAGAGCCCGGGGGACGGTCCCTTAATCTGGGTGACCATGCCGCTACAATGACCTTTGGAAAACCCGGAATGATTCACGGATTCAAATGTTATACCCTGCAGGATGAGAAGGGCGAACCCGCACCTGTATATTCCATAGCCAGCGGGCTTGATTATCCCGGTGTCGGACCTGAGCACTCCATGCTGAAGGATCTGGGGAGAGTTAAATATGTAACAGCCGATGACAAGGAAACTCTGGATTCATTCTTTGAACTGAGCCGTCTGGAGGGTATTATCCCCGCTCTGGAATCTGCTCATGCCACAGCCTTTGCCTGTAAACTGGCTCAGGAGAAACCAAGACAGTCAATCCTTGTAAACCTCAGCGGACGCGGTGATAAAGACATCGACTTTGTTGTTGAAAACTATGGAAAGGATTACGGCCTCGGCTGATTCATAATTATTGAAAATGGGGAGCTCCGACAGGGGCTCCTTTTTTTGCAATTGGATGCTGATAATAACTAGAGGAGTGTGATAGTTATCACACTCTATCCTCCGTTTCCTCATGTATGATTATTTTCAATAACAATCAACGGAGCAGCTATGTCTAAGAAAATTACAGGATTAAATATATTCAGAGGAGCAATGGAGATCACAGCACTGCTGCTGGTCATCATTCTGGTGGGGAATCATAAGCTCCAGATGTGGTTAATAATTTTTGCGGGGGGTGTTATGGTCTCTCTCTTTGGAGGAAGGCTTTTTTGCGCTTGGATCTGCCCTATGAATACAATCTTCAGAGGAATTGATTTTATCTATAAGAAACTTAAAATAAAAAGATTCAATGCTCCTGAATTTCTGAAAAATAATATTGTTCGATATATCTTTCTTGCCCTTTTTATCCTCTCCATGGTCGTTGTAAAAATGAAGGGACTTCATCTGAATATGCTTCTGTACATCATTCTTTTTTCTGTAGCTCTTACTATGTTTGTAAATGAGGAATTCTGGCACCGTTATCTATGCCCCTTTGGTACAATTCTCAGCTTCACATCCAGAAAGGCCCGATACGGGATGCATATTGAAGAAAATGAATGTATTGCCTGTGGTAAATGTCAGAAAGTATGCCCCTCTGCCTCTATTCTTACTATTGAGAATAAAAAAAGGAAAAATAAGAATAATGAATGCCTTATGTGCAGACAATGCATTGATATCTGTCCTGTTAATGTTTGTGGTATATCAAAGAAATAAGAAGCAGCCCTATGAAAATGACATCATGCGGGTCATGGTCGTAAAACTCCCCCACCCGTGATACAATGTTTGTTAATGGAACCATCCAACAAGCTTGAGTCTCTCTTTCAGAATGCAAAAACTTTCGACCTGCGGAAGGGAGAAAAGCTGCATAACCCCATGGAACAGTGTAAATCCCTGGGCTTTGTCAAAATGGGGCGCCTGGGACTCAGCAGGGTACTTTCCTCGGGTAAGGAAATCCTTATCAATGATTTCTGTCCCGGGGATCTATATGCTGAACTGATGGTTTTCTCGGGAGAGACATATCCAGGCTGGATAACGGCTCTGGAAGACAGCATTGTGATGGAACTGGATCTGCCTCGTCTGCTCCAGCTTCTACAGGACAGTGATACCCTGAGTTCATTCTTCTCCAGCATTTCTCACAAAGTTATAAGCCTGACCAACACTATCGAAATCCTCTCTCAAAAGACGGTAAAACAGAAGATAAGCTATTATCTGATTTCAATTTCAACCGGGCCCGTCTGTGAGAATGTTTCAAGTCTGGCCACCAGATTGGGTTGTTCCCGGGAGGCCCTGTCCCGAGCACTGAGTGAACTGGAGCATGACCATGTTATTTCAAGGGATGGGAATCTGATAAAGGTTCTGGATGATACAATGATTGAACATATTCTGTTTGAGGATAATTAGAGTACCTTCCTGACAGAGTACAGTTTTACTGAGCTCCTTATAAAAAATGAAGGGGCTGCCCCCGTTAAGGATAGCCCCAAAAAAACAAGTAATTGTATAAACTTATTCCGAACCGTTAGAAACGGTAAATGGCCTTTATTTCCAGGAAATCATTGTCACTGTACTGACCGAAATCTCCTTCTTCATCACCAAAGTAAGCGGTTCCCGAGAAGGACATTGAGTAATTTCCATTGATCTCCCACTCTACTTTGGGACGAACAAATCCATCCTGATCTTCAATGTTGAAGAATGCCACAACTTCAGGCTTCACTTTTTCATGATTAAAACTGTCACCGAGTTTTGCAAGGATATAGTTGCTATGATATGTATCATCTGCATTGTAATCAACATCTGTAGGACTAAGATCGTCAGTCATAACAGTCAGTTTTCCCAGAGCCTGGATATTTAAGTTCAGGTTGTGAATGGGGATGTTGCGGTCAAAACCGGCAAGGTACTGAAAACTGGGATTCGCGATGGCTGCATCTGTTCCGTCAAAGTCATCAGTCATATAGTAGGCTGCTTCCCCTCTGAGGTTGAAACCTCCAAGAACTGAACCATACTCAAGACCGAAAACCTGAACCCTGTCATAGTTAACAGAGATGTTATCAACTGTGAATGTTGTTGCTCCAGGATTTTCTGTGAGGACTACAGTGGGTTGTCTGAGAAAACCGTAGTAATAAATGAATCCCAGATCCTGTCCGGCGACACTGGTTGTAAAACGGGTGGCAGCCTGGCTGTATTCCAGGTTATTAGTGTTGGGGGTGAAGTCATCAAGGCTGGAGTTGTCTTGAACAACCTGAGCCATGGCCAGGCTTGCAGCCGCAGCACTGCCGGTAGCTGCCAAAGTATTATTATAAGCAGCTACAGATGTATTTATTACAGCTGTTTCTGCCAATGCGCTGACAGCCTTAATCTGTGATGTTGCCCAGGGACCTTCAGTCGCAAATCTTGAAGGAGTGAAGGTAGGAACAAATACGAATTCAAAATTACTGCTCATACCGACACTGACATCCAGTTTGGCCATAAACTGAGACATCTTCCAGTCCAGGTAATCTTTATTATAGAAGTCTGTTAAATCATTTGGGTTTACAAGATCCACAACATGAAGCTTATCTCCCTTACCCCAGATAACCTTCTGGTAACCCAGTGACAAATCAACATAATCACTGAACATTGTAACGTATAGTTCATCAAAGAGATCTTCGGGATATTCTGTTAAAACAGAATAATCAAGATTCAGGGATGCAACAAAGTCGGTTTTATCAGTTGAATAATTCAGCCCAAGATTGAATTTAGACTCTTCCAGCCATGTGGAGTCTTCTTCAATATTATGTATATACATACGGATGGGAAGTTCAACATTTCCGCTTAATTCAAGAGCAGATCCTCCGCCGATGCCCATATCCATCATGCCCATGTCTACGGAATCATCTGCAGCAATATCATCAAAGCTGAAATCTTCAGCAAAAGCATTCAAGCTTGTCAGCATCAGCATACAGGCTGCACTGACTAGAAATTTATTAAAATATTTCATTTTGTATAACCTCAATTTTCTTAATATAAATGGACAAGCCTTCCTGATAATCATCTATTCTTTATGACTATCAGAAAGGATCAGGATCATTTTCCTTTTTCGAGGAAGTTAGTTGTGAAAAGACGGGGATTGATTGCCTGGTCGTGTACAATCTTCAGCATTTTTATCTGAGTTGCATGGTTTGTCTGAACGTTCTTCAGCATTACATCCATGGGAGTCCAGTAGTTATCTACTTTCTGCAGATCCTTGACTTCCATAACCTTCAGAAGAACTTCTTTTTTGTCATACATTTCGACTTTTACAGGTACAAAAGTGTCTTTATCAAACCATGTAATCCGGTAGGAGTACTGGGAGTCTGCGGGATCAACAGCAGAACCTTTTACTTTGTAACAATCCCAAGATCCTATTTTTTCTTCACCCATCATTTCATGGCTGTCCTGCTCAACCTCTCTTGAATCCATATCATCATAGGTCATGTCTGTTCCCATAAATGACTTGTCTCCATCGGAAGAAGCAATACGGCGGACTCTTTTCAGAGCAGGAAGGTAGATCCATTTATCATCAGCTCGAGACTCATTTTCGATCTGTAGAAAACGGGTATTCGCTACGGATGCAGGCTTATGGAAGGCCATGACTATAGATTTTAATTCATCTTTTTCCATGCTCCATTCTTCTATGATGCGGCTGTCTACGGATCCGTCTTTTGAGATGAGGTCCATCTGAACAACGGAATGAACAGTATCAGCCGATTCTACATCATGTGCGTTCTGAGCTATTTCTGTTCCTGTCAGAGCAAAAAGACTGGTTGAGCTGATCAGCAGGCATACTGTCAGAAGACTTACTTTCATTTTCATTTTTTTCATAACACTCTCCTTAAGAGCTTTTTTTATTTAAGGATTGACCCCGGATATGAGTCCGGGAATCAATCTAGTTTCATTTGTTAACAGCTTTTTTAGGCTGTAATGCGGTATCAGATTCTTTTGAAAGAACAAACTTTGGTTTGATTACATTCAATAACAGAGGAAGAATTGTAAGGGCGGCCATACTGGATGTAACCATGATTACTGCTGTCAGAAATCCTATGTATCTGAGTACGATAAACTTGGAGAACATCAGAACTGAGAATCCCAGACCTACGGAAGCGGCGTTGATGATAATCCCTTTTCCGGTGGACAAAATTGTGTTTCTGGTAACCAGGTTCAGATCATCACTTTTAGCTCTTTCAAGTTTGTATCGGGACAGGAAGTGAACTGTGTAGTCAACACCAATTCCAATAGCGATTGAAGCAATCAGGGCCGTAACCATATCCAGGTTGATGTCCATAAGGCTCATCAGTCCGAAGTTTGCAAGGATTGAGAAGGCCAATGGGATGATGCCAATAAGACCCGCCGTGATGGAGCGGTAGCTGACTGCTACGATTAGAAATACGGCGATAATGGCAATCAGGAGGCTCGTGATCTGTGATTTTGTAATCATATTTGTCAGAGCCAGTTCCAGTTCGGCAACACCCGCATTTGTTATGGTCCATTCCGGATCGATGTTGTGGCTGGCGTAATTATTGATTTCGGCAATTATTTCACCGGTCTTCGATGTGCTGTGAGATTTCAGCTGTATCATCATCCTTGCTTCATTCGGAGCATCGATGGGAGATGTTGCATAGTCATCCAGAGATCCTGAATAGAGAAGGAGATACTGAGAAATAAGGTTGCCCAGTTCTTCTTTCGTGGCTACAGGGTATTTTGAGGCATCATAGGGAATCTCATTGTAAGCAGCACCACGGTAGTTTGTCTGAGCCATGATTTTTTCAACAAGAGTATCCACTGATACATTAAGGCTGCCGGCTTCAGCCATGCTGGACTGAAGAAGCATGATAAACTCTGTATAATTCAGGTTTGTAGACAGGTCTGTGTATGCGTACTCGCTCTCTACATATGAATTGTCAGTCTCTTCTTCTGAGTCAAAGAAACTGTCCATTCCATCATCTGTAGACTCGTCATCAGAGAAGAAACTACCCATTCCGTCATCGGAATCATCAAAGAAGCTGCCCATATCACCCGAATCCATGGCAAGGTCATCTTCGGTTCCAAACATATCATCTTCTGACGCTGCCTCGGGAGGGAAGTTCATTATCCTGTTCATTCTCTTGATGAAGTCACTGAAAGAAATAATTTTTCCGATATCCTCAGGATATTTATTCAGTAGATGGATTTTTAATTCATCCATATCTTTCAGTATTTCGGGATCAGCAAGGCTTTTGCCTTCAGGAGCATTGATCACAATATTGAATACATTGGTTCCGGCAAAGTTATCGCTTATATACCGGCTATCCTTACGAATGTCAGAATTGTAGGGGAAGTAATTAATGAGTGAGCTTTCAACATTGATACTGAATAGTCCCCATGTTGATAATCCAAAGAGTAGAATCACCACAGCGAATGTAGCTTTTCCATGTTCCTGAGTAAGGCTGATAACCCAGTGGATAAATCCTTTATCCTCAGATTCATCATTAAATTCTTCGTTACTCTTATTTTTCTTATCTCTTCTTTTTTCACTGAGAACAAGAAGCGCAGGGATTAATGTCAGGGAAAGAATCAGTGAGTATAAGGTTCCTATTGCTGCGAAGGCACCAAAGGCTTTAAGGGGCACAATGGGGCTTGATATTATGGAGATAAATCCTACAACGGTTGTAAATCCTGCAAGAAAAATAGGGGCGATTACCTCTTTCAGGGAGCCTCTCATATTATCTATTGCAGCGTCTGGTCCCAGCAGTTTACTTGTACTCTTATAGTGGAAGTAATGATTGATGATATGAATACCATAGGCACTTCCAACCGCGATAATCAATACGGGAAGGCAGGATGATACAATCGTAAAGTCTACATCAAAGTAAGCCATGGTGGCGACGGTCCAGACTGTTGCTACCATTACAGTAATAAGGGGCAGCAGTGTTGCAGTGATGCGTTTGAAGGCAAACAGCAGACAGAGAAACAGAACCAGAGAGATAAAAGGAATAAGCATGGTCAGGTCGCGAACCATGAATTCCTTTCCCATCTGTGTTATAACGGGGTCTCCGGCAATACGGAAATTGAGAGGATAGGTATCATAAGGTTCTATCATCTCCATCACTTCGTAATATAAAACTGACTGTTCTTCGGCACTGAGTTCATCATCAATACGGACTATTATCTGTGTAGATTTGAAATCATCGGAATAGAGAGTTCTGCTGTACATTTCGGGCCAGTCCAGAAGACGTTCTCTTAAATCAGACATCTCTGCGTCTGTACCGGTAAATTCATCGGGTACCAGTGCTGAAACACTCATCCCATCAGCACTTCCATTAGGGTAATCTGAGTTGGTAATGGCTGTGACGGATTGAACACCGTCAAATGTTTCAATTTCTGCAACCATCTTCTGAAGTAAAAAGATTGTATCGGAAGTAAGGATGGTCTCTTTTTCTGTTGTGATACAAAGGTCAAACATAAGCTGACTGCCATAGGTCCTATCTAACTCTTTTACATTTAAATAGGATGGATCATCCTTAGGAAAGAAAACCTTAACATCATTATCAAGAATTATGCCGGCGGAGAGAATCCCTGCCACCAGAGTTATTACCATGACAACGGCAATGACTATTTTAGGATGTTTCAACATCGATTTCATATAATCTCCAACTGAACTGTAAATCAGAGCACAAAATGCACTCTGTGTGCATTTAATATACCCACAGTGTAATAGTGAGTCAATAAAAAATAGAAACTTTATTGCACTCTGTGTGCAAAAGATGTACGATGGGTGCATGTCAAGGGTGGTCAGGCTGGTTTTTAACAGGATATTTATATGCCTCTGACAAATATAAAAAGTTTCTTGACAAGGACTTGAAGTGGACTTAACGTAACTCGATGGGTATTAGCGAACGAAAAGAAAGAGAGAAAGCACTCCGGATCAAAGAGATCCTTAAAGCGGCCCGTAAATTATTTACAAGTAAGGGTTATAGCAATACTACCATGTTGGATATTGCGGAAAAATCGGAATTAAGCAGAAGAACTCTCTATCATTATTTCACCAGTAAAGAAGAAATCTCTTATACATTGATGCTGGAAGCATATGAGTCCTTAAGAGATATTATTAATGATGCAATTGATGGATCAATGACTACAGGCTATGACAAGCTGATAACGGTTCAGAATGCATTTTTAAAATTCTACAGGGAAAAATTTGAACTTTTCTCATTTACTCTCCAGCTTGATCATAGATTGAATCTTATGGAAGATCCCTCAGAAGAAGCCAAGAAATGCCTGATGGTCATGGATTCTCTTTTTGTCTTAATGGAATCAATCTATGAAGAAGGATTGAAGGATGGCTCTATCAGAGATATCGGCAGTACTCCTAGACAGTTTTCTGTGACTATCCTGACTATGATCCAGGCGACGCTGCAGAAAATCTATGTTAGAAAAAGCTGGATGGAATCAAATAAAGATATAAATGATATTGTAATAATCAAGACAATGTTTAATATCTGTCTTACGGCGATTACTCCTTTATAACATTACTTTTTTCATATGCCGGATATATCTGATTCCGGCCGTTCTCCTTGGCCTTATATAGATTTATATCAGCATTTTCAATCAGGATGGCCGGTTTATGGATTGTTTCATCAACAGCAGCAATACCGGCGCTTACTTCTACTGTTTTAACCTTTTTAAAATGATGCTTCTCAATTATTTCTCTGAGGTTTTCCATTGCAAGAGAAGCCGCTTCAAACTCTGTTTCAGGCAATACAAGTAAAAATTCCTCACCTCCATATCTGCCGAAATAATCGGACATACGGATATTTGACATTATAAGTTCAGCCAGTTCAGCAAGAACCAAATCTCCTGCCTGATGCCCGAAAGTATCATTTATCTTTTTGAAGTGGTCTATATCAATCATGCATATTGAGAAAGGACTCATATATCTTTGATATCTGAGAAATTCATCATCCAGTTTCTGGAAAATCAGTCTTCTTGTGTAAGCCTTTGTGAGAAGATCAAATTGAACCATATTCTGAATTCTTCCATTTGTAATAGAAAAATAAAATATAAAAAATAATGAAAAAAACATAAGGAACAGAAAGGCAATGGTGATTATGTAGAATGATCTTTGATGAGCCTGAATATTCGTGTCATCGGAAATTGAGAAAATATAGGCAACAGTTTCATTTTCAAAATTACTGATAGGCAGAAATGTCAGAATATCATTTCCTTCATTGTGATTAACTTTGATTGTAAAAGGTTCATTATTCAGCCTACTTGCAGCCAGGGCGGTATTGAGAAGTTCTTTGTCACTGTTATTAAGGAAATCTGCAAGAATACATTTATCTGTAAAATCAGAATCCAGGACAAAATTACTGTTTACATGCCAGGGCCTGTAATTTGACTGTTCACTCTCAAATACTTTTTTATCAACAACCGATTTAAGAAGAATGAATTGAGACTCCTGGTTAAAACTTGATTCCAGCTGACTGATAACAGCGCTCATGGATATGCTGAGTTCTACAGATCCTATGTGTTTACCAAGATATATGAGGGGATATACAAATCTGTATCCATTAAAGATTCTCCCCTCTTCGAATCCGGAAATATTTTTAATGTTTGCGTTTACATATTCAACGGAATAACGAATCCCTGTAAGATCATCACCATACTTATCCGGTTTGTGGAATCGTAGGAGACTTCTATTATCAGCTTCCTGAAAATGGAGCTGTCTGAAATTGTAGCGGGTTAAATTAGAATAAATCGGTGTTAATTCTTTGTATAGTTCTTTGCGGTATTGGTCCTTTTCTTCTTCATCCTTAGCGGAAACTGCATTATTAACAATATTAAGAACTCGTTTTGTTATGATTGAGTTCTGTAAAACAAGGTCAGCCATTCCGGTATATCCATCAATAGTTATATCAAAATCATTACTCAGCTTTTCTATATAAGCCGTATTTATGTTTTCTTCAGTCTCCTTGAAATAGGATAGCAGAAATGTATAGGTAATTATGAAAATCAGGGAAAGCAGTAGAAGTAAGAGAGAAACCAGCTTTTCCTTATATTGTATTTTTTCGAATCTCATTCATTAATAGTCGGTTCTCTGACGCTTAATATACAATGAATAAATTTTACTCATTTGTATGGAACAGGTCTGCCATCCTTTTGGCAGTTTTTGTTGACTCAATTAAGAAGAAGTAGGATATCTTATATAGATGCTCAGCTTCCGGCGGAATCAAAGGCTGAGCTGTAAAGTAATTTCATTTGAGGGAGAATGCAGGAATGATTATCAGTTTAGGAGAAGGTCTCATAGATTTTATAAGTCAGAATGAACTAAGTTTCTCAGGGTATCCGGGAGGTTCTCCTTACAACAGCTCAATTGCCATTGCAAGGCTCAATGTTCCGGTCCAATATGTGGGAAGAATTAGTAAAGACATCTTCGGTGATAAACTGCTTTCATATCTTAATGAAAATAATGTGGGAACGGATTTGACTATAAGAACAGATGATCCCACCACTCTCAGCTTTGTTCAAAAACAGAGTGACGGTTCTGCCAGCTATGCTTTCTTTGCCAATGATACCGCAGATAAATTATGGCAGGCTGCAGAACTGGATAAATTACCACTTCCGGAGGAGCTGAAAATTATTCATTTCGGGTCTATTTCTCTCAGTCAGGAACCCAGTGGTTCAGTCCTTACAGAATTTCTGATTAAGAGATGTTCAGAGTACCTTCTCTCTTTTGATCCTAATATCCGGCCGGCCCTTGTTTCTGACAGACAATTGTATATGGAACGTTTTGAGTCCATTTGCAGTATCTGCAGCATCGTCAAGTTAAGCGATGAGGATCTGGAATGGCTATACCCCGGAAAGGAGAGGGAAGAGGCAGTCTCATCAATTCTTGGTCTGGGAACAGCTTTAGTAGCTTTGACAGAGGGAAAAGAGGGAGGACGTTTATTCACTGAAAATGTCACAGTACACAGCCCACTCTTTGATCTCCCTGTGGCTGATACAATAGGTGCGGGTGATACTTTCCATGGGGCTCTGCTGGCCTACCTATATAAAAAAGGGATCTTCAGTAAATCTCAGATTTTAGAGATGAGTGAAGAAGAATTGATCTCTTTGGGAGACTATGCAAATAAAGCAGCCGGTATTAATTGCAGCCGTAATGGAGCAAATCCTCCAAGTGAATCAGAAATGATAGAAATAACACTCTAAATCAGAATCTGATTATGCCAAAAGTAAAGGATTCTGAAAAAAAATATAAAAATCTTTGAAGCATCACATCAGGCTTCTGCGTATAAGAGGCAAACAACTTATCAAGGAGTGTGTGATGAATCAATTAAATTCTGTAATTTTAGAAGGCAACTTAGTCAGAGATCCCGAGGCCAGACTCACCCCCAAGGGAACTCCGGTCTGCAAGTTTGCCGTGGCCAGCAACAGGTCCTACAAAGCGGAGGGAGTCAGACAGGAAGAAGTTTCCTATTTTGATGTGGAAGTCTGGTCCAAGGTTGCCGAAGCCTGTGAAAAGCATCTGCAGAAAGGGCGAGGTGTCCGTGTGGTTGGCCGTCTGAAACAGGACCGCTGGATCGATGAAGAGGGGGGCTCTCATCACAAAATTAAGGTTGTGGGAGAACATGTGGAATTCAAACCCCAGAACACTGCCTCTGCAGGACCCGGAGACTCGAATGAATCGGAAGATGAAAACCTTAAAGAATCCATTGAGGATACTGTAGAGGAGAGTCTGGAGGAAGTTCTGATCTGAAGATCTACTTTTAACTCGGTTATTGAGCAGGCTTCCAATAAGTGAAATATTCCACTTATTGGAAGTTTGCAATGAATAAATTCATCATTGAATATGAAGAATGATTTTATACATGAAGAATGGGCATTACACAGAAAACTATACAGGCTCAGGATCTGTGATTTTGATAGGTCCTTTCTCATCATATGATAAATATTTCCACTAATTTCACACTCACGGGCTATGTCTTTCACTTTTATTCCCCGTTTATTACTATTCCAGGTTTATTACAATATGTTCTTCTGTAAATTTCTTTTCATATCACTCTCCATAGTATTTATTGGATGAAAAAAAAATAGGTTGTGGTTCGATTTTTATGGGATAGATCATCTTGACAATTATTGATTTTCAGATATATTTATCAACAGTTGTTAACCGCAGACAAAGGACCCTAAATGCTAACAATGTCTGCTTATATCTTATTAAAATGAGGTGTAGGTAGTTTGGTATTTAGGGGGATTTTTTTTATTTAGTATTCCCTGCAAACCATTATTATCGCAGATAAATAAATGAAAAAAATCAAAAAAGGGTACATCTTAACCAGTGCGGCTTTTTCATTGAATTCAAATCAATTGAAGTACTATCTAGAAAGTAATAAGAAGCCAGAAATAGGAGATGTTGTTTACGGTGAAATCACACACATTGGACAGCATTCCAATCTTGAAAATAAATCCGGGAGAATCCATCAAATACATAATGGAACAAAAGCCATATTTGTTTTTGGTAATAGATATGCCCCGGATTATTACGAAGCTTTTATCCCAGAGCACTTTACTGCGGACATAGATTTAGTCGCAAGAGGCGGATTGATCGCCCAAGTGATTACAAAAAACTCCAATATAAAAGATCCCTCAAGAGTTTCTATTCTTGGTTATGTCTGTGATAACAATGGTGAAATAATCAATACACTCAATAACTCACTAATTAACCCAAAGAAGATTGAAAAAAACTTTCCCAGATCCAAAATGATTTTAGTCTGTGGTACTTCGATGAATTCGGGTAAGAGTGTCGCCGCAGCATCCATTTGCTGGATTCTTACAACCTTAGGATACAAAGTCAGAGGTTCTAAAGTTACAGGGACAGCCAGTTTGAAGGATATTCTGCATATGAACGATGCTGGTGCTGAATATTATTCAGATTTTACATATACCGGTTTTCCAAGTACTTATATGCTTTCCGATGAGCAGATCCTGGAGGTTTTTAATAAGCTGGATCTTAAATATGCCAATAATCCTCAAAACTACTGGGTTGTAGAGTTTGCAGACGGAATCAACCAGCGGGAAACAGAATTTCTTTTAAAAAATCCTATTGTTAGAGATCGAATCCATCGTCTTGTATTTTGTGCCAATGACACATTTGGAGCGATCGGAGGAATTAAATATCTCAATGACTTTTTAGATCTTAAACCGGATATACTCTCAGGAATTTGTACAAGTTCACCTCTGTATATTAAAGAATTACAAAAAGTTTCAGATATTCCGATTTTTGATAGTCTCAATTTTGAAATTGATTGTATTAAGGGGGAATTACTGTAGTGTTTAATTTTTATATAAAAGAAATTGATCAATGTACTAGTCAAGAACTCTCTGATTTCAAAAATACTTTATTAGAAAGAAGTGAAATCAATTCAGAAAATATTGATAAAAGAATCTTAAGAACAAAATTCTTGGCTTTTCATTATTTGGAATCCAAACTTATCGGAATCGGTGCTATTAAGTCACCAAGCTGTGGATACAGAAATAGAATTTTGGCTGGTCAGGATACTCCATCTCTTAATGAATTGCCCGATTCTGAAATAGGATGGTTTTATGTACATAATGATTTTCAGGGTAAAGGGATTGGTGGTTATATACTTTCTGAATTATTAAAAAAAACTCCACCTATGAATTTATTTGCTGTAACTGAATATACCAATAGAGAAGCGAGACATCTTTTAGCAAAGAATAATTTTTCTTTTTCCAGCGAAATCAATTTAAATAAAGAAAAGGTCTATCTCCTATATTCTAGAAATATGTAAATTGTGGGGACAGTCATTTGTTAAGAAAAATAATGAAATTAAGTTGAAAGGGAGCAAATTTTGGCCAATATCCTTGTGAATGATGATGAAAGTTTAGATAAGGCAATTAGTAGATTCAGAAGAATTGTAGAAAAGGAAGGTATTGTTAGAGAGTACAAAAAAAGACAATATTTCCAGAGTCCTTCAGCTCTAAAACATGAGCAGGAAAAGGCTAAACAAAGAAAAGAACTTAATAATCTCAGAAAATCCAAAAAGAATAAGGATTATTAATTTCTAAAAAAATATAAACCCAAATGAGTGTTTTCCTCTTATGCAGGAGTAGTGCTCTCATCTCAAGCAGAGATTTTAGTGCTGCTATTTTTATAATCATATTATAAACATTAATATCTCTGCATCTATCTGATTATTATGTAATCTTTCCAAAAAATAATTGACGAGATAAATAGAATTATGATGTGGAAGATTTTTACCATTCTATTTCTAGGAGGGGAATCTGCTATATCAACCATTCGTCCGGCCTCTCTCTGGATGGTTCTGGGTTGAATGATAATAATATTCTATTTATGAAGTAGCTCCATCTGTGCATAAATTGATCTGTCAATAAATTAGTGAAATAAGACCTTCTTATACTGTAATTTTTAGAAGGCAACTTAGTAAGAGATCCTGAGGCCAAGCTCACCCCCAAGGGAACTCCGGTGTGCAAGTTTGCCGTAACCGCTAATAAAGCCCCATCTACCAGTAACTGAGATTTCTATGCATTTTCTATTCTAAAGGAGTGGAAAATGAAAAGAAGAACATCAGAAGATTGGGATCACATAATCCGGGACTATAAAGAGT